>JBDUAZ010000056.1:0-2858 GCA_040004385.1 Chthoniobacterales bacterium
CCATGATTCCGCTCGGCTCCTGCACGATGAAGTTGAACGCGACCGCGGAAATGTTCCCGATTTCCTGGCCGGAGATTTCGCGCATACATCCGTTCGCGCCTAACGAACAAACAATCGGGTATCGCGAGATATGCGAGCAGCTCGAGCAATGGCTCGCCGAAATTACGGGGTTCGCGGCGGTCTCGTTGCAGCCCAACGCGGGTTCGCAAGGTGAGTACGCGGGATTGCTCGCGATTCGCGAATATCACAACTCGCGCGGCGAAGGTGCGCGCAAGGTGTGTTTGATTCCGCAATCCGCCCACGGCACAAATCCCGCCAGCGCGGTCATGGCGGGGTTCCGCGTCGTACCAGTGAAATGCCTCGATGTGGGCGACATTGATCTGGCTGATCTGCGCGCAAAGGCGGAAGCGCACAGCAAAGATCTCGCCGCGCTCATGGTGACTTATCCTTCCACCCACGGTGTGTTTGAAACAACGATTCGCCAAATCTGCAACATCGTGCACGAACATGACGGACAAGTTTACATGGATGGCGCGAACATGAACGCACAGGTCGGGCTCTGCCGCCCCGGCGACATTGGCGCGGATGTTTGTCACCTAAATCTGCATAAAACCTTTTGCATTCCCCACGGCGGAGGTGGCCCAGGAGTCGGTCCGATCGGCGTCGCGAAGCATCTTGTGCCGTTCCTGCCTGCGCTCTCCTCAATTGGAAATTGGCAATCGGCAATTGGCAATTCTTCCGTTGGTCCCGTTTCCGCTGCGCCGTATGGCAGCGCGAGTATTTTGACGATCTCGTGGATGTACGTCGCGATGATGGGTGGGGCGGGCCTGACCGAAGCCACCAGAGTCGCGATCCTGAATGCGAACTACATGGCGAAACGCCTCGATCGTTATTTTCCAGTCCTTTTCAAAGGCAAACGCGGGCTGGTCGCGCACGAATGCATTCTCGATTTGCGACAGTGGAAAAGCGCCGGCGTCGAGGTGGAGGACGTCGCGAAGCGCTTGATGGACTATGGGTTTCACGCGCCGACCGTTTCATGGCCGGTTACAGGAACGATGATGATCGAGCCGACGGAAAGTGAATCGAAGGAAGAGCTGGATCGGTTTTGCGACGCGATGATTTCAATTCACGGAGAAATCGAAGCGATCGCGTCAGGAGAAGCAGATCGGCAAAACAATGTGCTGAAAAATGCGCCGCACACTGCGCAGCAGGTGACCGCCGATAACTGGGACCGCCCGTATTCTCGCGAACAAGCGGCATATCCCGCTCCTTGGACGCGCGAGCACAAATTCTGGCCCGCAGTCGCGCGGATCGACAACGTCTATGGCGATCGCAATTTGATGTGCTCCTGTCCGCCGATCGAGGAGTTTGCTGAGTAAATTGTCGTCTTAGTCCGATGTGAGCGTTGCAGTCGCCGTGGAGGCGGGCATGGGCACAAGTCGAATCGCGCTGCCGTGTATCTGCTCGGATGCAGCCTCGCCGGCTTCGTGATACTCGGCGTCGCCGTTCACCTGCCAGAGATCGTAAAGCTGCTCCCCGGCGAGAATATTTTCCACGCACAACATCGCCGTCATCATCGCGTGATCTTGATTGTTGTATTTGTGCATGCCGTTGCGGCCAACCAAGTGCAGGTTCGGGTAGCGCACGTCGAGTTCGTCACGAATGCTCGCGACGTGGCGCGCGTAGTCGTCGTCGTAAACCGGATAGGCTTTGCGTTGACGCACGACGCAGCCATCAACCACGTCACCCTCTTTGGCCAGGCCGATTTGCAGCAGCTCGCGCTTGGCCAGCTCGAGCAATTGTTCGTCGCTCGAATCCCAGAGGCCGTCGTGCTCGAAGCAAAAATACTCCAAGCCGTAACAAGCTTTCGCTGGATCAGGCACCATCTCCGGCGACCACGATCGGAAGTTCTGGATCCGGCCGACCTTCACGCTCGGGTCGTGGATATAAATCCAGTTGTCCGAAAACATGTTTCGCTCTTTGAGAATGAGCATCACGGTGAGGAAATCGCGGTACTTCAGGCTGTCGGCGGCCTCGCGGGCCTCTTCGGAGACTTCCGGTGAAAGTCCGCGCACGAGCTCGCGCATCGGCGCGGATGAAATCACGTGTTCGGCTTCGAGTGATTGTTCGCGGCCCTGGCTGTCGCGAAACTGCACCGTCCAGGTTTCGGTCAAATCATCGTAAGCACAGCCCGTGACTCGGCTGCCCATTTCAATTTCGCCGCTGAGTTGCCGGACTTTTTGCGCGCACGCTTCCCACATCATCCCGGGGCCTTTGCGCGGATATTTGAAAGAATTGATCAGCGTTTTGATGACTTTGGCTTTGTCCTTTGATTGCTTTTGAGGAAAGATCGCGTTCTTGATCGCGCTGCCTAACGACAAGCCTTTGATGCGTTGCGCCGCCCAGTCTGCGGAGATCTCCTTGCAGCTCATGCCCCAGACCTTTTCGGTGTAGCTCTTGAAGAAAGTATTAAAGAGCCGCCTGCCGAATTGATTACTCACCCAATCCTCGAAGTTGCGCGGATTGGGCACGGGAAAAAGGCGCGCTTTCAACCAGGAGAGAACGCAAAGAATCGATTTGAAAATGCCCAGCTTTATCAGCGCTTCAAACGGCTTCAGCGGATAGGCGAAAAATTTTCCGCCATAAAAAATGCGCGATGACCGCGGACGATCCAGCATGTCGTCAGGCAAGATCTCGTCCCAAAAATCCTCCACTGCTTTCGATTTCGAGAAAAAGCGATGACCGCCGATATCGAAGTGAAAACCCTTATATTTCGCCGTGCGCGAAATTCCGCCCACGTAAACCGGATCGGCCTCCAGGATGGTGACCTCGACCTCGTTTTTGGAAAGGAGATAGCC
>JBDUAZ010000115.1:0-30105 GCA_040004385.1 Chthoniobacterales bacterium
GGCCGGTCGCATGTAGCAGCCGCCATCGAACTCAGAGCCGCTAAGCTTCTCGCCTCCGTAAAGGATTTCGCCGCCCTCGCTTTTCAACTTCTCGATCGATTGCTGGACGTTTTCGACCGCTGACGAATCGATCAACGGGCCGACGAGCGTTTTGCGATCGAGTGGGTTTCCGATCCGCATCGATTTGTATGCGCCAAGCACCTGCTCGCGCAGTTTGCTCACGACTGATTCTTGCGCGATGACGCGGCGGGTCGACGTGCAACGCTGACCGGCAGTGCCGACAGCGCCGAAGAAAATCGAACGCGCTGCCATCTCGATGTCGGCGCTTTTCGAAACGATCAGCGCGTTGTTGCCCCCCAGCTCGAGAATGCTTTTGCCGAGGCGGCCATGCACCGTTTGCGCCACATCGAATCCCATCCGCGTTGAACCGGTCGCGGAAACCAGCGGAATGCGACGATCGGCCGCGAGCTTCTGCCCGATGGTCGGACCACTGCCGATGAGGAGCGAGAAAATCGCAGGATCCGCGCCGGTCGCGCGGCAAACACGCTCCGCGATTTTAATGACCGCGATCGCTGTCAGCGGCGTCTTCTCAGAAGGTTTCCAAATCGTCGCGTCGCCGCATACCGCCGCGAGTGCCGCGTTCCACGACCAAACCGCCACCGGGAAATTGAAAGCGGAAATGACCGCAATCGCGCCCAGCGGATGCCACTGCTCCATCAGCCTGTGGCTGGGCCGTTCGGACTGAATCGTCAGACCGTAAAGCATGCGCGATTGGCCAACAGCGAAGTCGCAGATGTCGATCATCTCCTGCACTTCGCCCTCGCCTTCCGCGATGATCTTGCCCATCTCCATCGTGACGAGCGTTGCGAGATCGGACTTCGCTTCGCGCAGAGCATTGCCGAGCTGGCGAACAGTCTCGCCCCGCACGGGCGCAGGCGTCATGCGCCATTTCAGAAACGCTTCGTGAGCACGCGTGACGGTCCGCTCATAGTCTTCATCCGACGCAGTTCGCACGCGGGCGAGCAGCTTGCCGTCAATTGGTGAAATTTTCTCGATGACTTCGCCGCCACCGCTCCATTCGCCATAGAAAGCGCCGGCGTTCTCCCCGGAAAGGCCGAGCTTCTCAAGAACCGCGCGCATTAGCTTCTGGGGAGCGCTTAGTTCTTCGGGCGATGCTGCCGGAGAATGGCCATCGTCTCATCCACCACCGCTTTCGTGATATCGAGCGCAGGTCGAAAACGGATCGCGCGCTCACCCGATTTCAAAACGAGCACGCCGGCGTCAAAGAGCTCCCGCCAGAATTTGTCGCGCGTTTGCGCATCCGGCATATCGAACGCGATGAACAAGCCACGCCCGCGCACTGCGGTAATGGCGTTGCACTCGCGTTGCAGATCGAGCAGCTGCTCGACAAAATACCCGCCGACGTTTGCCGCGTTTTCGAAGAGTTTTTCCCCCTCGATGATCTGCAGGAAGTGTTTCGAACGCACCATATCGGTGAAGTTCCCACCCCAGGTGGAGTTTAACCGGCTCGGCATCCGGAATGCGTTGTCCTTCACTTCATCCAGCCGCGGACCCGCCATCACGCCGCAGACCTGCACCTTCTTGCCGAACGCCATCAGATCAGGCACGACGCCGAAATGTTCGCAGCACCAGGCTTTGCCCGTCGTGCCGAGACCCGTCTGCACTTCGTCGAAAATCAGCAGCATCTCGTTCTCATCGCAGATTTCGCGCAGCTTCTTCAGCCACTCGCCGCGGAAATGGTTGTCGCCGCCCTCTCCCTGAATTGGTTCGATAATGATCGCGCAAATCTCCGTTGCCCGTTCGTCGATAATTTTGCGGATTTCCTGCTCAGATCTGTTCTCGCGTTCGATCACGTCGCGTTCGCGTTCCGCCTCTGGAAGCGAGGAGTCGATCGACGGAGTGGAAACCCGCGGCCAGTTAAACTTTGCGAACAGGTCCGTCTTTTTCGGATCGGTGTTCGTCAGACTCATGGTGTAGCCGCTGCGACCATGGAAAGCATGGCGGAAATGCAGCACTTCCGTGCCGCGTTCGCCGCGACCGGCGGCGATATTTTTGCGCACCTTCCAATCCATCGCGGCCTTGAGACAGTTCTCGATCGCGAGCGCACCTCCTTCGATGAAGAGGAAGCGATCCAGAGGCGGCATCGGCGCGACACGCGAAAAGGTTTCGACAAACTCCGCGTAGGCTTCGGAGTAAACATCCGAATTGGCGACCTTTGTCTTCGCGGCCCGAGCGAGCTCGGCCTTCACCTCCGGTTCGTCGAAATGGGGATGATTGAAACCGACCGGCATTGAGCCGAAAAAACCGTAAAGATCGATTAACCGGTGGCCCGTCGCCGCGTCATATAAATAAGAGCCGCGGCTCTTCTCGAGATCGACGACGATCTTGAAGCCGTCCAACAACACATGACGCTCGAGCTCGTGCAGGACGTGCGGCGCATCAATCCGGCGTGATTTTTTTATCTCAGTCGAGCGGCGTCCCGACAAGCGGGCTGGCTCGGCGAGCATGGAATGCATACTCATCCGCGACAGTATCTCAGCGCGTTGTGCCGGTCAAACGATGCCGGTGCGCAATGACTCGTGCTGACCCGCGAGAAGCTCCTGCGTGAGGTCGTATCCGCGCTTGTCGGCATTTTCGCTCGTGCCGGCGAAATGGTGGTCAATACGCATCCTGGCCGAACGGCAGAAGTAGGAAGCGACGGAAATGATTTCGTCGACCGGTTCACCGCTGTCGATTTTGTGCTGAGCAAATGAGCACGTCGCGCTGATCGCGAACAGCTCCGTCGCGATGCCACAAAAGCGCGAGAGCAGGAGCTGCTCGCGATCGAGCTTGGGACCGAAACGCATCATCGCGTGGAAGAGACCGCGCGCGAGTCGCTTGCTTGCGCGTGCCCCGTATTGCAAGTAGGGCCGCAAATCGGCATGTACTTTCGACAAATCGCCGGCGTTCGCCTTCGCGTACTGCTTCGGATACCAGCGCGAATAAAACGAGCCTGAACCGAACATCGATCTGATGCGCGTCGACATCGGCAGCTGCGTGTTGAAAATCGCGCCGCCGACTTTCAGGTGCGGATCGAGCGCTTCACGCGCGATGAAGAGTCGCATGATTTCGCTCGACCCTTCGAAGATAGTGTTGACGCGGCAATCGCGCAGGAAGCGTTCGACCGCGATCGGTTTTTCGCCGCGTCCTGCGAGCGACTGCGCGGTTTCGTAACCGCGACCGCCGCGGACCTGCATCGCATCATCTGCGATTCGCCAGGTCGCTTCCGTCGCCCACATTTTGCACATTGCGGTTTCGATACGGAGATCGCCGGCTTTCCGATCGACAAGCGCGGAGGTCAGAAACGTCATCGCCTCCATCGCGAACACGTTGCCGGCCATCTCAGCGATCTTCCCGGCAATCGCGTAATGCTGGCCGATTGGCACACCCCACTGCACGCGTTCGCCTGCCCATTTGCGGCAGATCTCGAGGAGGCGTTTCGACAAACCGACGCAGGCCGCCGGAATGGTGAGGCGGCCGGTATTCAAGGTCGTCAGCGCCACCTTCAACCCCTGCCCTTCCTTCGCGATCATATTCTCGCGCGGCACACGCACGTCCTTGAATTTGACGATGCCGTTGTAGAGCGCGCGCAGCCCCATGAAGCGGCAGCGATAGGCGATCTCAAGGCCCGGCGAATCGACGTCCACGATGAACGCCGTGATCTGCTTGCGCTCCTTGCCGTTGACAATTTTCGGCGCGGTCCTCGCCATTACGACGAGCACGCCGGCCTTGATCAAATTCGTGCACCAGAGTTTCTCGCCGTTGAGGATGAATGCGGATCCGTCCTCGGTCGGTTCCGCGCGCAAGCTCATGTTCGCGGGATCCGAACCGGCGTTCCATTCCGTCAGCGCGAACGCGGAAATTTCCTTCCGCGCAACGCGTGGCAGATATTTTTCTTTCTGCTCCTCAGTCCCGAAAATCAGGAGCGGCTGCGGAACACCGATCGACTGGTGCGCGGAGACGAGGGCCGACAGGTTTCCGTCCCAGCTACCGAGCAACATCGCGGCTCGGCCGTAATTCACCTGCGACAAACCGAGGCCGCCGTACTGCGTCGGAATTTTTACTCCGAACGCGCCCATCGCGAACAGATCGTCGATATTCTTCTGCGGAATTTCGCCGGTGCGATCAATTTCATCCGGATCGACATGGGCCTCGAGATATTCGCGAAGTTCTTTCAGGAACGACTGGCCTTTTGCGCGGTCTTCTACGCTCTGCGCCGGGTAGGGAAAAATACGGTCGAAGCCAAACTTCCCAATGAACAGATTGCTCGCGAAACTGCCGCGTTCATCGAGTGGGTCGCGCGAACTCTCCGCCATCTCGAGCGCAGCCGCTTTCCCGGCCGACATCTTTGAGGTGTCGATGACTGAAGCGGTTGCCTTCTCGGGTGCTGTCGCCCCGGTCTCTGCCTTAATCTGTTCTGGAGGCGCTTCGAGTGGTGTTTTCATAGCTTCGTTTCAGGTCACCCGGGCTCGACGGAGTTTGGCCCTACCCTTTGCTCTCGTAAAATTTCGTTTCGTTTTTCGCATGCTGCCGCAGTAAATCGCAGGGGACAAACTTGTCGCCGGCGCGTGCGTGTAATCCGTCCATCTCGGTGACCACTTTTTTCAACCCCACGTGATCCGCGTAGCGCAATGGTCCGCCGCGGAAACCCGGAAAACCGGTACCCATCATCATGGCAAAATCGGCGTCCTCCTGCGACGCCACGACTTTCTCCTCGATACAGCGCGCGGCCTCATTGACCATCAAAAAGACAAGCCGATCGGAAAAATTCTCCGCAGCGAAATTTTCTCCGGAAGGCTGGCGCCACTCTTCCAGCTTCTCGTTATCGCTCTGCTGCTTCCCTTCGTATTTATAGAAACCGCCACCCGATTTTCGCCCGAGCAATTTCCCCGCTAACATCTTCCGCAAAATTTCCGGAGCACGATCGCGTCTGCCGTACGTCTTCTCCAGCGTATTCGCAATGTCCACCGTGATGTCGACGCCGATCTCATCGATTAAGCGCAATGGCCCCATCGGCATTCCCCATTGCACGAGGGCGTTGTCGATCTCTCCCGCACCCACACCCGCGCTGAACAATTCCGCGGCATCGAGCAAATAGGGGAAGAGCACGCGGTTGACGAGAAATCCAGGACTGTCGCGAACGACAACCGGCAATTTCCCGATCTGCCGCGCAAAAGCGATCGCGCGATCGCGCGTCTCAGCGGAGGTCTGTTCCGCAACGACGACTTCGATCAATTTCATTCGGCTAACCGGATTGAAAAAATGCAGCCCGATGACGCGGTCCGGCGATTTCGTCGCGGCGCTGAGCTCGCTGATGGGCAATGCAGACGTGTTCGTTGCGAGAATCGATTTGGATCCGGTCTGTTCGGCCAGGTTCTGGAAAATTTTGCTTTTAATCTCGAACTTTTCGGAGGCGGCTTCGATCACAACCTGCACGTCGCGCAATCCATCCTGCGCCGTCGAAGCAACGATGCGCGCACGGCCTTCCTTCGCCTTCTCTTCGCTGAGCAGGCCGCGTCTCACCGCGTCGCCGTAGGTCTTCTCCACGCTCGCGATCCCGCGATCGATCTGTTCCGAGCTCACATCGCGCAAAATGACCGAGACGCCGCGGGAACTAAGCCATTGTGCAATTCCGCTGCCCATGACGCCCGCGCCAATCACCGCAGCGTGCGCAATTTTTTCTGCCGGCGCTTTCGCTGTTCCTTTCCGGTAACGATCGCCGAGGAAAAAATTGCGGATAAGATTCTGCGTCGGCTCGCTCTCGCCGAGTTCGACAATCGCATCGAGCTCGCGCTGCAATGATTCTTCGATGGAGTTTGCGTTTGCCGCGTGCATGATCTCGAACGCCCGCAGCGGGGCGGCATTGCCGGTTGCGCGCGGTGCCTTGACCGCGGTTTCGATGTTCGCCGGGGAAGTCCCGGGGCGTTTGCCTGACGCTATCCTGGCGCGGGCCGCATCGAGCAGTCGCTCGCGGGCGACGACCTCGTCGACCAACCCAATCTTCAATGCCTCCGCGGCCGGGTAAAGTTTGCCCTTCAGAATCACTTCCGATGCCTTCTCCAATCCGATCAAACGCGGCAGACGGGTCGTGCCGCCCCAGGCCGGAACCAGCCCGAGCGTAGTTTCCGGCAATCCGATTCGCGTCGCCGGATCGTCGGAAGCGACCCGCCAATCGCACGCCAAAGTTATCTCGTAGCCACCTCCTGCGCACGCACCGTGAATCGCGGCGCACGTGGGAATCTTCAGTGCAGCAAGGCGACTAAAAACACCCTGTCCTTCCGCGATGAACGCTCGCAGCTCCCCGGTTTGCGCTTGTCGCAAGAGCGTCTGTAAATCCGCGCCTGCGATAAAGATCGAATTCTTCGCCGAGGTGATGACGACGCCTTTCAGCGACGATTCGCGCTCGAGGAAATCCAGATGCTCATCCAGAGCTTTCATTGCGGCCGCGTCGAAGATGTTGGCCCCCGAATTCGGCCGGTCGAACGTCAGCACGCAAATGCCGTCGTCCGATATTTCGCGGCGAATCATGGAACCTGTTTCCGTGGCGGCAGTCATCGGCATCATATTCGCCAGCTTTCTTGAAATTCCAAGCGCGGAGACCGCCGGATGCGAGGACTCGCAATAGATGTGTTGTCATCCTGAGCGAAGCGAAGGACCTCGCACGGGTCACGGAACGCTGTCCGATGGCGAATAACCCAGCCTTCGACTGCGAGGTCGTTCCCCGTCTGCGCGGCTCAGGATGACAGAGTTTTGTTTGGCGTGATCGGTTGGACGATTGCGCTGGCAAAACCGTAGTGCTACAAACTCGGCTGACTCGCGCGCGCGAGTCGTTTCACCCGTCCATGGTCGGCAGAATCCTACAACCGGAACTCAAGAGCCTGATTGACTCGCGCAATTTCGGCGCGCTGCGCGAATTGTTTTCGGATTGGCCGCCGGCAGACGTCGCTGAAGTTATTCTCGACCTCCCGGAAGACGAGCAGGTCATTATCTTCCGAATTTTACCGCACGCCCTCGCGGCCGACGTTTTCGAATATCTCGAGGTCGAACCACAGCAACAGCTTCTCCGGGCGATGGCTCACGAGCAGGTCGTGGGAATCCTGAATGAGATGTCGCCGGACGATCGCACGGCGATGCTCGAAGAACTGCCGAGCGCGGCGGCGCGCCAGCTCATCCGTTTACTCACGCCGGAAGAACGCCGCGTTGCGCAAGCGCTTCTCGGCTATCCGGAAGGAAGTGTCGGGCGGTTGATGACGCCGGATTTCATCACCGTGCATGCCGATTGGACGGTGAAAGAAGTGCTGGATTACGTACGCGAAAATGGCCAGGACTCTGAAACACTAAATGTCATCTACGTCGTCGATGACCGCGGAAAACTGATCGACGATTTGCGCATCCGTGAGTTTTTGCTCAAGCCGCTCGACGCAAAGGTAAGCGAGTTGATGGACGAGACATTTGTCAATCTAAGCGTCAACGATCCACAGGAGAACGCTGTGAATGTATTCCGTAAATACGATCGCTCCGCGTTACCGGTGACGGATTCAAGCGACGTTCTCGTCGGCATCGTGACGATCGACGACATGCTCGATGTCGCGGAGGAAGAAGCGACGGAGGACATCCAGAAATTCGGCGGCATGGAAGCGCTTGAAGAACCCTACATGCATATCTCGCTTCTTCGCATGGTGCGGAAGCGCGCGGTCTGGCTCGTTGTCCTTTTTCTTGGCGAAATGCTGACGGCAACGGCAATGGCGCGTTACCAGGACGAACTGGCAAAGGCGCTCGTTCTTGCGTTGTTTCTCCCACTGATCATTTCGAGCGGCGGAAATTCCGGATCACAAGCCTCGACGCTGATGATCCGGGCGATGGCTCTCGGCGAGGTGACGCTGCGTGATTGGTGGCGTGTAATGAGCCGCGAGCTGCAAGCGGGATTACTTCTCGGCGGCCTGTTGGGCATCATCGGCACGATTCGCGTCGCGGGCTGGGCGATTCTCGATAAACAATATTTTCATCATCAGCCTCCCATCTATGGAGAACACTGGCCGCTCGTCGCGCTCACTGTCGGCATCACGCTGGTGGGAGTCGTGCTTTGGGGTACGCTCTCCGGCTCGATGCTGCCGTTTATTCTTCGACGATTTGGCGCGGACCCCGCGACTTCATCGGCCCCATTCGTCGCGACATTGGTGGACGTGACCGGTCTGATTATTTATTTCAGCATCGCGCTCCTGATTATGCGCGGCTCAATGCTGTAGCGGCGAGCGCGGCTGATTATTGCTTCGTCGCGACGAAGCTGTTTCGCGCGCGCGACTCAGCAACAGCTTGCACGACGCGCATGTAACGCACGCCATCTTCAAAATCCGGGTGCGGACGCACGCGTCCACGCGATTTCACCGCCGCCAGAAAATCATCTTCGACGTGCCACTCACGCTCGAGCTCCTGAGATATCTCGACCACGTGCAACGCGCGGTCCCCAACCTGACCGGCGTGGATAACGTCGGATCCGAAGTCGTAAACAAACGTCCCCCGATCGCCGTAAACTTCGAGGCGGTCGCCAGGCGCGAGGGCATTTACGCCGCTGAATTCCAGAACGCCTTCCGCGCCGTTTTCAAACTCGCACAACACCGTCAGCATATCGGGAATCATCACTTCGTAGCCTTGTCGCAGTGGCGTCAGGATAGTGCCACGCGCAGACACGCCCGCGATATCGCCAAACCAGCGCTGCAGCACTTCCACGTAAATCCCGAGCGTTAATACATTGAGCCCGCTGATTTCGATCCGCTGACGCCAATGGGCAGGCGCCATGGGATCGAGGTACGCGCTGGTCAGACTTTGCAGCCGAATCTGGTGAGGCCGGCCGATATAACCTTCGGCGAGGAGTTTCTGAACGAGCAGATCGCCGCGCATCCCGTAGGGCGGCGGGCAAAGCATCGTGACCAGCTCCGGATAGCGTCGCGACGCAGCGAGCATCTCCTCCGCTTCGGCCAAATCCATCGCCATGCGCGCCTGACAAAAGACGTGTTTTCCGGCTTCGAGGGCGGAGAGAGTTATTGCCGAATGCATGTAGGGCGGCGTCCCGATCCATATGATGTCGAGGTCGGAAAGAGCGAGAAGGTCTGCCCAGTTTTGCAGCGGAATCGCATGCGGCGCGTGCAGGCGGCAAAATTTTTCCGAGCTCTCATAGGTCGAATTCGATACGGCGACAATTTCCACCTCTGGATGGCGCTGTAATGCAGGGAGGTGCCGCGACCGAACGATCTCGCCGGCGCCAATGATTCCGATACGCAGCTTTTGATTATGGTTTCGGCTCATCTTCTACATCTCTGGAATTCGCTTGGCGTAGCAGCTGGCTTAACTTTGACCGCAGCAAACCACGTACGTTCAACATTCGCTTGACCGAACCTGGCGGCGCGCCAAATTACGCGACTTCTTTCCCGGAGCGTTTTATGTCGAGAGTTTGCAGCATTACAGGATCAAAAGTCACGCGTGGCAGCATCATTCATCGCCGCGGCATGGCGAAAAAAAAGGGCGGGGTCGGTCGCCACGTTACAAAAAATGTGCCGCGCACTTTCAGCCCGAACCTGCACGAGCGTAGAATCTGGGTGCCGGAATTGAAGAAATTCGTCCGCATCAAAGTCACCGCCCGCGGGATGAAAACGCTGAATAAAAATGGCGCGTACGCGACACTGAAAAAAGCAGGGCTTGTCCCCGCCTGAGTTTCTCTCGCAGCTGAGAGGTTCTGTTAAATCGGCGCCGTTGTCGGCGCATCCGACTTCGGCGCGGGATCGGGCGGCTTTTCCTGGGATTCGATATCGCCATTCACCGGCGTACTCTCGGCAGGTTTCTCCTCTGGAGGGCTTTCGGGCGCGGGCGCGGGATCAGCAGGTACTTCGGTCGTTTGTTCCGGTTCGCGATTAGGTGGCGACTCGCCGGCGTTTGATGGGACAGTCGCGCTCCGCGGCGCCTGAGGTGTTTTTACCCGCGGGAGATCGAGCGACCCGTCGTTGAATTCAATCACGTAACCTTCCCTGATCAGCCAGCGCAGATCGGAGACCAGAGTGTGTTTCGCGCGTTCCGCGTCGGCTGGTTCGCCACCGGTGATCGCAAGCTGTTCGGCCAGTTGTTTGCGATTTATTCCCGGTGCCGCCGCGAGTTTTTCGAGAATGGAGTTGATCGATGGAGACACTCCCGTGCGTTCGTGGCCGAAACTGCGTGCGCGAATTGGCAACACAAAAAGCATTCCGCGGCGATGACGAAGAATATTCAGTCCGGCCTGACGCAGACCCGCTGCGAGCTCCTGCATCATACGCGACGGCGAGCGCGTTTCGTGCGCCCATGCGTCCTCAATTAACCGGCCGATCGCGCGGTCGGGAAGACGTCGACTGACCACTCCGCTGATCTTCAATTCCTTCGCGCTCTTCACCAGATCGGGCAGATGTTGTTGACGAAAATGCCGCTCGGCCTCGGCCGCGCTGCTGAATGTCGTCTGTGGCTCGTCCCCTTTCGTCGTGAATGTCGTCACGCTGCGCGCCTGTTCTTTCCATTCCTCGACCACCGCCGGGTCATTAACGATTTCGATTTGCCGCTGGTAATCCGCGAAGCTCATTCGCCGGCTGAAGCGCTGTTCGTACAAGCTCCGCAGCTGCGGCTGATACGCATGGTGATTCGTCGGGCCAAGCAAAGTACCGCTCAACCGGCAGCGCGCCACATTGGTAAAGTTCCCCTTGATCGGTTCGCTCTGCACAACTTCGATCGCATAAAACTCTTCCTTCATCGTCGTGAACGCGCCGCTCTCGACGACGCTGCGATCCAGCGCGACGGGACCGTTCTCGCCTAACTGATACAACTCCGTTCCTTCCGGCACCGTTAACTGCACGTCGTAACGCTCGGGCTTGTCGAGAAAGAGACGGGCCAGCGCGAAGACGGAGTACGCTACCGAACCGGACTTGATTTGCGCGATCACGCTTTCAAACGCTGGGGGGTGCGGGACAAACCGCACCGCGACGGGCGGCAGCGCGACGCGTTCTGGTTCACGCACGCTCGCGCGCGGCCGGCCGCCCGCGGGGCGTTCCGTGCGCGCTGGCCGGCGGCCCTTTGCATCACGCGATTGCGCGGGTCGCCGCGGCCTTTCTCCTCCCCCCTGTCCACCTCGATCAAAGCGTTCCGGCCGCCGCGGTTCCTCGCCTTCAAAGGATGAATAATCGTTCGCGTCCGCCGACTCATTCGCCCAAGCCGGTAGCATTTTTAGGTCGACTAAATCGATGGGAGTGCTCGGCAACGACATCTATTCTCTTTTACGCCAAGGGAACGCGAAGTAAACCGCGCGAGCACGGTTTCGAACGGCGTCGGGAAATTGTTTGACAACACCGCTAATTCATTTAGTTGCCATCCTTGCCGGGACTGCTTTACGCACACTCGAGCAGAGAACGCAGCTTTAAGGGAAATTTATGAGCGACAAACCAATTGAAGAGAAGGTCAAGGAGATCATCGTCGAGCAGCTCGGCGTAAATCCCGAGCAGGTCACGCCGACGGCGTCGTTCATCGAAGATCTGGGCGCGGATTCGCTCGATATTGTCGAGCTGGTAATGGCTTTCGAAGAGGAATTTTCGGTCGAGGTACCCGATGAAGATGCGGAGAAACTGCAAACCGTCGGCGATGTTACAAAGTACATCGAAGAGAAAGCCGCGAAGCAGTAGGACCGTGTGAGAACGGCGTAGAGCGCCGTCCCTGCCATGAATTGAAAAACACGGCTTTGGCCGTGTTTTTTGCTTTAAGTTGCGCACAGCAACGAGCCGTTGACACTATTTGCGATGAGTTACGACGTGCTCGAAAAGCCTCTCTTTCACGTCTCGGGCCATTGGATTTCGCTTCTTGGTTTGCTCGCGTTCGCGGTCCTCCTGGCAGCCGGCTTCTTTGTCGCTATGGCGTTACAGAGCGCCTTTGTGCGACGGCTCTTTAGCCGCTTAAAACTGAGCGTCAATTTCGTTGCCATCGTCACCACGATTCTGAGCGCCGCGGCTCTCGTGTTTTTTCTCGTCACCGCAATCAATGCCGCCGGCATCCCACTGGCGTGGTCTGCACCGCTGCCGGGCATCAGCCTGAGTCTCGTGCAGATTTTTCTGCTCGTGGCGCTGCTCGTCGCAGTCTTCTGGATATCATCGCGGACGAAGCGTTTCTTATTCAACAATTTCCTCGTCAATAGCGGCCTCGACCGCTCGCTCCAGTACGCGCTTTCGCAAATCATCAGCAACGCTGTCCTTGTTATCGGTATTTTTGTGGTGCTCGAAAACACCGGGATTCACCTGGGCACGCTGACAGTTTTTGCGGGCGCGGTGGGTGTAGGCATCGGGTTTGGATTACAAAACATCGCCAGCAACTTCATTAGCGGGCTCGTTATTCTGGCGGAGCGACCGATTACGATCGGCGACCGCGTGGAAGTCGCGGGCGTGACCGGGCAAGTTCAGCAAATTCGCGCGCGCAGCACGGTGATTCTCACCAACGACAACATCACGATGATCGTTCCGAACACGAGGTTCATCGATTCGCCGGTGACGAACTGGACCGGCAAGGATCCGCGGGTGCGTTTCCGCGTCCCAGTCGGGGTCGCCTACGGAAGCGATCTCGAGAAAGTCCGCCAGGCGTTGCTCGCTGTGGGAAGGGAAAACCCGAACGCCTTAAGCGACCCGGCGCCAAGCGTGTTCCTGAAGCAATTCGGCGAGAGTTCAATTGACCTGGAGCTGGTCGTCTGGAGTAAGGAAATGAGTCATCGACCCAGCCGCTTCAAAAGCGATCTGAACTTTGCCATCGAACGGAGCTTTCGAACCGCAGGAATTGAAATCCCATATCCGCAGCGCGACCTCCACATGCGCAGCGGCACGCTTAAAGTTGCCTCTGCCGGGGGTGAAGCCCCCACGCCGGAGAACGCCGGCTGATCGCGTAGTCGGCTATCTCCGCTGTCATGCCGTCCGGTGTCACGATTCGGTTTTCGCGAGGCGTCGCAAAGATCGCGAGCATCTCCGAGTTGAAAGATAACCCCGCATGGCAAGCTGCCTTTGCAGCAAGGTGCAAGGATTGTCGTTTTTACGAGATCATTGAAGAGACTCTCGAATCCGGATTCGAGCACCACTATATCGTGCTCGAGGACAACTCCGGTGCGATTCGCGGTCTCCAGCCGGTATTCTTTGTTCAACAAAATCTGGTCGAGGGCGTGCCGGCGCTCAAATCTGCCGTCGATGCGATCCGTAAAACATCGCCCCGCTTTCTTACGATGCGCGTGCTTATGGTCGGCTGCGCCGCCGGCCACAGCGATCTCGGCGCATGCTCCCCCGAGGACTTTGAATGGGTCGCGGAGGCATTATCTGAAACGCTGAAAATATATGCGCGCGCCGGGGGAGCGTCGCTCATCGTCCTTAAGGATTTCCCGGCGGGCTATCGCGGGACGTTGCGCGTCCTGAAGTCAGCGGGTTACACACGCGTGCCGAGCATGCCGATGACGCAGCTCAAGCTTCGTTACGCGAATTTTGAAGAGTACATCGCGAGTTTGGGCAGCGCGACGCGCAAAGATCTCCGTCGAAAGTTTCGAAAAATCGCGAACGCTGTGCCGATCGAGTTACAGATCGTGACCGATGTGACGCCATACGTGGAGGAAATTTATCCGCTCTACCTTCAGGTGCACGAACGTTCGAAACTGAAGTTCGAACGCCTAACGAAAAATTACTTCTGCGAACTCGGGCGGCGTATGCCTGATCGCGCGCGTTTCTTCATTTGGCGACAGCTTGGGAAAGCGATCGCATTCAGTCTTTGCCTCGTTCACGACCGCACGATTTACGATGATTATCTTGGCCTCGACTACCGCGTCGCCCTCGATTTGCACCTCTACTTCTATACGTTCCGCGACATCATCGGCTGGGCGATCGAAAACGGCATGGAATCTTACTGCAGCAGCCCGCTGAATTATCAGCCGAAACTGCACCTCCGCTGTGAGCTTTATCCCCTCGACCTTTACGTGATGCACACTTCATCTGTCCTTAACCCAATCTTCGGGCCGGCTTTGAAATTACTTGGGCCGACGCGGCACGATCCGGTGCTTCCCCGTTTCAGGAATGCTGATGCGCTCAGGTAGCACAATCGACGCAAGATCGACCAGCTGGGCGCTCTTCGGTTTCGCGAACCCGTGGTTTCAAATTGTGTTCAGCGCGATGCTCGTGACGGCATCTGAGCTTTTCATCAAACGCGGAGCAATGGTTGCAGCGGAAACATCGGCGAGCTGGAACTGGACCGGACTCGGCGGGCTGCAGTCGGTCTGGGTCTGGTGGGGAATATTTTTTGTGATTCTTAGCTTCCTGAGCTGGCTCTACGTGCTCAAGTACATCCCGCTCACGGTCGCGTACCCGCTTTCCTGCGTCGTGCATGTTTTCATTCCGGTGAGCAGTTGGCTGATCCTCAACGAAGCGATCAGCGCACGACGTTGGTGCGGAATCGTGCTCGTGCTGATCGGGCTCGCGATTGTAGCCAAACCGGTTGCGCGCATCGAGGAACGCTTATGACCGCGGTCTCCGCAGCCTTAATTCTTACTTCGCTCGTCGCATTCATTGCGGGACAGCTTTTGTTGAAACGCGGGATGGAAGCAACTCACCACGGATGGCGCCAGCCTCAATGCCTCTGGTTGCTGACCACCGGCATAGGCGCAATGGCCGTCTCATTCTTCCTCACGGTGGGACTGCTCCAGCGCTTCGATCTTAGCTACCTTTACCCGTTCCAGGGTTTGAGCGTAATCATCCTCGCAGCGCTCGGCGCGATAACGTTGCGCGAAAAAATAACCCTGCCGCTCGCGATCGGTTCGCTCCTAATCAGCGCCGGTGTAGTGCTGGTCTCTCTCAGTTAGGATTGGCCAGAGCGTGCGTAATGCGCGGACGTTAATTTTGCGGGCCTCGTCAGTCGATCGCTGCCGCAGCTTCGGGTGATCAAACTCCGACGCGATACGTTGTGTTGCTCGCGCGTAAACCGGCGGCGAATACGTGCCACAGATGTCCCCGCCGACGACGCGCGCGTGCTGTCGCAATTCCTGCAGAGCCCATTCCAGGTCGTGCACGGTAAAGCGACCGTTTTCCCAATTCGTAACCGCCTCGCTCGCCTGCAAGCAATCGAGATCGATCGTCACGTAGACGCATTTGACTTGCAGCTGTCGCGCGAACTCGCTGAATCGTTCGCGCCAGTTCGCCCGCAGGATTGCGCCACGTCGCGCCTGATCCTGCGGCGGGCGTTCGTCTGCCCATGGGTGAACCTCGAGCTGATCTTTCCCTTCCGCGCGCCGGTTCCCGAAAATTTGCCACGGCCACCAACACTCGAAATTGCCGCAACCCCAGACGCTGACCTTCGGTACATTGTCAAGCTCGAGCGCGCGGTTCACCCAGCTTCCGCACCCCCACTTTGGTGGCCGAATATCCCAGTCCGGATGGTTATCGAACGAGATAACGGTAATAGGCTCGACGATCGCGCGCAGCCAGAGCGCCGTCAGGTGGTGGAAATCCCCCGAGCCGTAAAGCACGAAGGGCGCGAGGTGAGCCCGCACTTCAGCATAAAAGCTTTCAACCAGAGTCCGCGGCGCCGAAAATCTGAGCTGCGATCCCCATTTCCGGAAATCGAGTGTTGGAATCCGTAACGCCTCGGAGTTCCAGGCATCGTCCAAATTCAAATGCACTACGGTCGCTCGGGGGCCGTTCACTGGGCAAAAAATTTCATGCGCGCAATCGCTCAGTCATTCGCGAAGCTACTGTTATCGTGAACGAAACAAAGAACGGAGAACCAGAAGAGCGCGATATCTTTTGCCGCATTCGCGACGCGTTCGGTGTTTTTGCGCGAAAGACTTCCGCCGTTCTTGGTTCGGCGTGGGCGTTTGTCGCTGCGATTCTAGTCATCGTCATCTGGGCCCTGACCGGCCCGACATTCCACTACTCCGACACCTGGCAACTGATCATCAATACTGGCACGACCATCGTCACGTTTCTGATGGTATTTCTCATTCAAAATACCCAAAACCGAGATTCGAAGGCGGTGCATTTGAAACTCGACGAGCTCATTCGCGCGCTCGGGGGTGCGCGTGATAATCTCGTCGATCTTGAAAAACTTTCGGACGACGATCTGAAGAAACTCGAAGATCAGTTTACGCAACTTCGCCAGCACGCCGAGAGCAACACAGACCGAGTGACCGAAGAGCAGCACGAGCGGGTGGAGGAAAAGCGCTAGACCGTCTTCGCGTCAAAGGGACGCGCGGCACCGGTGCGGATAAATATTTTGCCGCTCGGACAGAGGCGGAAAATTTCGCACTGATGGCAATCGGGACGCCGGGCGAAACACCGACGGCGCCCGTGCCAAATCAACCAGTGGCTCCAGTTGGTCCAATGCTGGCGCGGAACGATCTTCATCAGATCGCGCTCGATTTTTTCCGGATCGCTCTGTCGCGTGAGTCGGAGGCGCTGCGATAGGCGAGTCACGTGCGTGTCGACGACGATGCCCTCGTCTTTTCCGAACGCGTTCCCCAGGACGACGTTTGCAGTTTTCCGGCCCACGCCCGGCAGTTCGCGAAGCGCTTCCATCGTATCGGGTACGCGACCTCCGTAACGCCCGACGATCGCAGCAGCGGCGGCCCGAATACTTTTGGCCTTATTCCGAAAAAAGCCGGTCGACCGGATCGCGGTCTCCAATGTCGCCTGCGGCGCCGCCGCGAAATCCGTCGCTCGACGGTATTTCGCGAAGAGTGACGGCGTGACAAGGTTCACGCGTTTATCTGTACATTGCGCGGACAATATCGTGGCAACGAGCAACTGAAGCGGATTTTGGAAATCGAGCTCGCAATGTGCGCCCGGATAAACTTCCGGCAGGAGTTCTACAAGTTCGGCGGCGCGTTCTTTTACTTTCATCGCGTCGTGCCGCCACGCGGCTCGTCATCCCCCTCCTCGCCAGGCACGCGGATTCCCGCTTTTTCCAACAACCCTCTCCCACGTTTGATCACTGCGCGTGCCCACGCGAATTCGCTCGCGAGAATCGCCAGGCCAACCGGAATGACCACGAGCGCCGGCCCGGGAAGCACGATTAGCGCGACGCCGATCAGCAAGACCGTGACTCCAACAATAGCGACAATCGCCTTTTTCAGTCGAGGCACGGCATCAAGGCCGAGTTTGTGCGTGAGATCAGCGTACCAGCGCATTGGGTTTCCTAACGGCTTTCCTCATCGGACGCAAAACCGGCGCCGCGACGACCGCGGTTATACCGGGCTCACGTACTGCGCCAGCTTCTGCTCGAGCGTCGGCGGAACGTGCGCGACGATCACCGCATTGTCGCCATCGTAGCGCAATTCGAGCACGTGACCTGTGCGATAGATTTCCGCGATGGCTCCGGACTCGGTCAGCGGGATAAGAAAGCGCAGTCGCAAGCGCCACACCGCCAGCTCATCTTCGAGCGCGTGCACAAGCACGCCTACGCCTTCGCCCGTGCGCGCTGAAATCGAGACGCTGCCGGGAAAACGTTTCTCGTAAATTTCAACCAGATCTCGGTTCGCGAGCGCGTCTGTTTTGTTAAAAACCAGAAGCGTTCGTTTGCCGAAGGCGCCGAGTTCTTTCGTTACCTTGTTCACCGCCTCGATGTGCTCGTCTACGCGGGGATGACTGAGGTCGACCACATGAATGAGCAGATCCGCTTCGCTAATCTCCTCGAGCGTCGCCTTGAACGATTCGATGAGCGTGTGCGGAAGCTTGCGCAGGAAACCGACAGTGTCGGTGAGAAGAAGACGCTGCTTGTTCGGTAACGTGACACTGCGCGTTGTCGGATCGAGCGTTGCGAAGAGTTTATCCTCGGCCAGGACTTCCGCTCCGGTCAGCAGATTGAGCAAGGTCGATTTGCCAGCGTTCGTGTAACCCACAACCGCGGCCACTGGCCATTGGTGACGCTTTCGTCCCTGACGTTGCACCGTCCGAACTCTTCGCACGCCTTCCAACTCGCGCTCGAGCCGCGCGATTCGGTCCTGAACACGACGGCGGTCGACCTCGAGCTGCGTTTCGCCCGGTCCACGCGTCCCGATCCCGCCAGTCTGCCGGGAAAGGTGATCCCACATCCGCGTGAGCCTCGGCAACAGGTACTGCAATTGCGCGAGCTCAATCTGAAGCCGGCCCTCACGACTACGCGCGCGCTGCGCGAAAATATCGAGAATCAACTGCGTGCGATCGAGCACTTTTCGGGACAACAGGTTTTCGAGATTGCGTCCCTGCGCCGGTGAAAGTTCATCGTCGAAAATAACGGACGTGACCTGCTGATCTTTGAACGACTCCTTGATCAGCTGCGCCTTCCCCCGGCCGATGTAGTACGGCGCCGTCGGCTTCTGCAATTTCTGCGTGACAGTATCAACAACGTGCGCTCCGGCTGAGCTGGCAAGCTCGCGCAATTCATCCATCGAATCGCGCAGATCCCACTTAGAGACACCCTCCTTCTCAAGGCCGATGAGAAGCGCGCGCTCCTCCTTTTTTTTCGGCCGAACTTCAATCATGCGCGAGAGAGAGACGCGCTTTCTGGCAAATCCATTCGATCGCCGCAGAGGTGCCGTGAAGAGAAAGATTCAGCGATTCAAAAGTAGTTTGACGCCGAAACCAGGTCAACTGCCGTTTTGCGTAGCGGCGGGTCGCCTGCTGAATCGCAGTGATGCACTCCCGTTCCGACAACTTGCCAGCGATGAGATCGCGGACCTGTTGGAACCCAAGTGTTTTCGCCGCGGTTTCGCCAAACTCAGAAACCCGCTGCACTTCGTCGACAACTCCATTTGCGAACATCGCTTCCACGCGCTGATCGATGCGTTGAGCAAGGTCGGCGCGATCCCGGAATAGGAACACACCAGACATTGTTGTAGCTGGCGCGGTCTCGGCGCTAGAAAGCGGAGTCTCCGCCCCGCGCGCATCCCTGCCGCCAGCGACGTCGGCAGCTACAATAGACTTCCATTGAGTGCGTTGTTGCGAGACGGGCCGCTCCGTGACGGAACAGATTTCCAAGGCACGGACAAGGCGTCTTTTGTTCTTGCGATCGATCGTCTTTGCCGCCCCGGGGTCCACTTGATCGAGGCGGGCATAAAGTTCGTCGAGAGTTAATTCGCCCAACCGCGCCCGGAGTTCGTGATCAACTTTTGGAAGAGGGGCGAGGCCGTGGGTGAGTGCTTTCACGTAAAGTCCGCTTCCACCAACAACGATGACCGATTTCCCGCGGCCCTGAATTTCTTCGATAGCGTCAAGGGCAGCGACACGGAATTTTTCGGCGTTCATCGCCTCGGTTAACGGAAAGTCACCGATCAAATGGTGCGCGACTTTCGCGAGCATCGCGGTGTGCGGTTTCGCAGTTAGCAAATCCAGGCCGTCATAAAGCTGATAGGCATCGGCGCTAATCACTTCAGCTCCCGACGCGGACGCGACTTCCGCCGCGATTTCGGATTTTCCCGTCGCAGTCGGACCGACGATGAAGAAAACGCGCTTCACCGTCTCACAAAAAAAGAAACCGGGGGACGAGCGGCATTTGCTGCCACTTCGTCTCCCGGTTTGAAGCCAAATCTCTCGTCAGGCGGCGGAGTGATGTTCGCTCGATTTCGCGCCACTCACGACGAGCTTTCGTCCGAGGAATTCCTTGTCGTGCAGCTCGCTCACCGCACGCTTCGCTTCCTCCACCGTCAGCATCTGGACGAAGGCAAAACCCTTCGAACGCTGATTGTGTTTGTAGGTGACGACCTCGGCATTCTGAACCTGACCAACGCCGTTGAAGAGCTCGAACAAATCGCTCTCGGTCGCATCGAATGAGAGGTTGCCGACATAAAGACGCGGCGTTGTGACCTCAATTGACTCGGGCTTACGCGGCAGTGTGCGCGGGGGCTGCGCAGGTGAGCCATTGCGTGCTGATTGTGTCGCACGCGCCGGCGCAGCGGTTTTTGCGCCGCTGAAAAATGCGGTGATTTTTTCCCAGATCGATTGCTTGGCCGCCGGTTTTGCAGGCGCGCCGGAGTTGCGCGGCCGAAAGTCGCCCCGTCTGCGCGAGCCGCCGCGCGGCCGCCGACCATTTCTCCCGGATGAATGAGATGTCATGTTTATCCTTAATTTTTACCCAATTGGATTGCGGGCGAAGCGCATCGCTAAATGCACGGTCCAGAGCACGCGAACCTGTAAAGGTCCATCTAAGTCGTTCGCACGTAGTCTGCGTTACCTCTGGAAACTTCGCCTCATGGCGCCGGGAATGTTCTCGAACAATATGGCGAACCGCAGCAGTCACCCAACGAATCACGAAACATGCGAAGCTTCGCAGCATCGTTTCAACAAAATAGATTCGTCGTGAAAAGCGGACGCCCGGACTATCGAAGGAGATTCCCGACATCAGCAAATAACATGGGGGCGAGCGGCCCGATTGCAAGCGGAAGGCGGGAGACTTCGCCAGATGCTGGTCCTCGCATGTCATCGAGCCCCGCAGGCGTCGAAAAACCTCACGCAGAGTTCAATATCGTTCCTTCGCCACTTCCGTGACGAACACTGCAAGTGTGAAGTCCTTCGCTCGCTCAGGATGACACGCTAGTCTCGCCGCCGCGCTCTCCGCGAGTCGTGGCAAGATACCAGTCGACAAACTTTGGCAAACCGTCACTCAGCGGTGTTTTCGGATCGTACCCCAGCAGTCGTTTTGCCTTCGAAATGTCGGCACACGTGAGCGGCACATCTCCCGGCTGTTCCGGCAGCACGTTGACCTTCGCTTTACGCCCGAGCGCGCGCTCAAGCTCCGCGATCAGGTCTTTCAACTGGATCGTTTCGTTTTCCCCGAGATTGAAGATGTCGAAGAGGGCCTGGCCCTCGTACTTCAAGGCTCCCATTACGCCCTGGATAATGTCGTCGATGTAAGTGTAATCACGCCGTGTCGTGCCGTCGCCGAATTGGTCAATCGGATCACCTGCAAGGATCCGGCGTGTAAATTGATGAATCGCGAGATCGGGCCGCTGCCGCGCGCCGTACACGGTGAAGAAGCGCAGGGCCAGGACGCGCATTTTATACAAGTGCGAGTAGGTGGAGCAAAGGAACTCGGCCGCGACTTTCGTGGCCGCATATGGACTGATCGTCTGCACCAGATGCAGGTTCTCGGAGAAGGGCACGACTTTCGAGACACCGTAAACCGAGGAGCTCGACGCAAACAGGAAGCGCTCCACTCCGGTCAGCCGCGCCGCTTCCAGCAGATGCAGCGTGCCGTTCACGTTCGTATCGTAGTACAGTTGCGGCTGGGCGATCGACGGACGCACACCGGCCCGTGCCGCGAGGTGCGCGATCGTGTCGAACTTTTCGCGGTGGAATAAACTGCGAACGGCTCCGTTGTCTCGCAGATCGACCTGGTGGATGGCGACGTGATTCGCGATTGCCACCAGATTACGGCGTTTAATTCGCGGGTCGTAAAAGTCGTTGAAATCGTCGAGAATTGCGACTTCATGTCCGGCCCCTAGCAACGCTTCCGCAAGATGCGAACCGATAAAACCAGCGCCGCCAGTGACCAGAATTCGCATGGCGCGACCGTAAAGATGAAGGCAACTGCGAGCAAGGGCAGAACACGGTGGATCGGGGTTGCTGTCATCATCGTCAGTTTTGCGGCCGGACTGGGCCTCACGCTGTGGCTTCGGCTCGGCGCAGAGTTGCACATGCCGTCGCCGTTGGATCCGGCATTTCAACTCCCCTCGGCGATCGAGCTCGCTGCGTTACCGACCGTGACGCGCTTTGATTTTCCGCTGGGAAGCGAGAACGGCGCGCTCGCTTATAATGCGCAGCGTTTTACAGAGAACCGCCACCTCGGCGACGATCTCAACGGCATTGGTGGCGAAAACAGCGATCTGGGAGATCCGATTTACGCGGTTGCAGACGGTCGCGTCTCGCTCGCGGAAGAAGTCGGCCCCGGCTGGGGCAACGTGATCATCATCCTGCACGCATACGAGGAGGGCGGTTTGCGAAAATACGTGCAGTCCTACTACGCACACGTGGACACGATGCTCGTAGAGCGGCGGCAGGATGTCCGTCGCGGGCAGCAAATCGCGACCGTCGGCACGGCCGACGGAAAGTATCTCGCGCACCTGCATTTTGAGATGCGCGAGTTTATGACGCCATTTATCGGCCCCGGCTATCGAGACGAGACTCGCGGGTGGATTGACCCGAGCGCGTTCATTGCAGCCCATCGCGGCGCGCCGAGCGATGATGTCGGCCGGCCGCCACTCTGATCAGAGCGCCCCGCGCGATCGTGTCATCCTGAGCCACGCAACTGCGACAAGCCTTGCGCAAGGTACTCAGTCGAAGCGGTTGGGGTCAGACTCGGGTTTGTCTAGTGCCCGCCAAAAGTACCAGGCCGCGACGGAGCGATACGGTTTCCATTTCTCACCGATCTTCCGAAGCTGTTTCGGCGTCGGCAATTTTTTGCGTCCGAAGGTTTTCGCAAATCCCTTTCGGACTCCGTAATCGTCTACGGGCCAGACATCGAGCCGGCCGAGACTGAAGATCAGCAGCATCTCAGCAGTCCAACGGCCAATACCGCGCACGGCAGTAAGTCGCGTGATGATCTCTTCATCGCTCATCGCAGTGAGCGCGCGGCGCGACGGCACGGTACCATCGATCGTTTTCGCAGCGAGATCCTTCAACGCCGCCGTCTTGCTGCGCGAGAGGCCGGCGGCGCGGAACGTCTCGTCCGGCGTCCTCAGGATCATCTCCGGATCGAACCATTTCCGTTTCGGGTAAAGTGCCCGCACTCGTCCGAAGATCGTCGCGGCGGCCTTGCCGCTCAACTGCTGGTAGGCAATCGACTCGGCCAGGGCGTCGAACGGCCTAACGAGTGGGTCTGGCTTAAGATCACACCGTCTTGACCGCGCGATTAGTGCGGCCAAACGCGGGTCGCTCTTCGCGAGATGTTCCTCAGGTGCGGTCATAGACAATTCCAGGTCTGGATGACAGAAGTGTTACCTCCCATTAACTTTGTGCCATGAAAAAGCTGTTCGTTTCGCTCCTGATCTTTCTCGCCGCGGCCGCGCCGATTTTTGCCGCGACGACCCAACTGACGTGGTATGGCCACGCCGCATTCAAGATTACCACGCCCGCGGGAAAGGTCATTCTGGTTGATCCATGGATCAGCAATCCGCTCAACAAAAACGCAAAAGAGGACCTCGCGAAAATGGAGAAGGTGGATCTGATCCTCGTCACCCACGGACATTTCGACCACGTCGGCGATGCGGTTGAAATTGGGAAACGCACGCACGCAAAATTGGTTACGACTTTCGATTTGGGCAACGGGATCGTCCGCATGCTCGGTTATCCCAAAGATCAGGCTGGCCTCGAGACACAGGGGAATTTCGGTGGCGAACTTTCGTTGCTCGACGGCGAAGTGCAGGTCGCGTTCATTCCCGCCGTTCATAGTTCGAGCGTGACGAAGGGCGACGAGTCCGATCCGCAACCAGGCGGAAATCCTGGTGGATTTCTCATCAGCGTGCGTGGCGGACCAACGATCTATCACACCGGCGATACCGATCTGTTTTCCGACATGGCGCTGATCTCGCGCTACCGGAAAGTAACGGTAATGCTCGCGTGCATCGGCGATCATTTCACAATGGGACCGGCGCGCGCGGCTGAGGCGGTGCGACTGGTCGGTCCCGCGATGGTGGTGCCGATGCATTTCGGCACGTTTCCCGCGCTTACTGGAACGCCCGACGCTTTTCGCACGCAGCTCGAGAACAGCCACGTCAAAGTAACAGTAAAAACAATGACTGTCGGAGAAACAATCCCGCTGCCGAACGCGCAATGATCGACGCGTAATCCTACGGGAAAACTTCGTTCAATTTTTTCGCGAGGCCGTGATCGCCCCGGATCTTCAAGCGACCGGTCATAAAAGCCCACGTGCCGCTGAGCGTATCATTTGAAAGAGCGACCCAGTCTCTGTCGCTCGCGATGAAGGTGACGTTCGCATTATCTATCCTGCCGCGATCCATTTTGAACCGCCCGTCGTTTACATCAATGAACCAGTCCCCGCCGTTCGGCCCGCTCAGATTGAATTGATAACGCAAATGCAAACCGTTCGCTCTTTCAGGCCGGAAACTCTTCCGCATGCCGTCGAACACATCCTGCGGCGTCGCATTCTTTGCTGCGTTTGACGCGGCGAGCACCACGCCCAGGCCGAGCGCTGCGATCATCGTTACGGTTACAACCGACAAGTACGTACTCTTCATTTTCATCAGTTTGTTACTTGAAATCAGGATCGTTGCCACGACGCGAATCGGTCGGTTACATCGTCGCGCCCTATTGCTCGATTCGTTTCAAGAGAAACGCGGCGCCAATGAATGTAACGAGTGTGCCGGCACACAATGCGATCAGGTCCGACGCGTAAAACATTGGCGCGGCGTGATACAAATTTACGAGGCGAAACGCGCGGCAAAAATGCGTGAGTGGAAACGTCTCGGAAATGTAGCGGATCGCGGGCGGAAGCTGATCGAGCGGCGCAAAAGCGCCCGAAAGGACGAACACCGGGAGCAGGAAAAAAACTGAGAACTGGATCGCCTGCGTCTGCGTGCGCGAGACGGCAGAGATCAGCAATCCCAGCCCGAGTGAGCAGAGCAGAAATAGAAAACAGATCAGCGCGAGCATCGGCGGTTCGTGAAAGTGAACGTGGAAATGCCAGCCCGTCAGCAGAATGATCATCACAATCAGCAGGATCGAGATCGCGAGATAGGGCACCACCTTCCCCAAAACAATTTCGCGGCGACGCAACGATGTCACCATGAGCTGATAGAGAGTCCCGGACTCGCGTTCCCGCGCAATCGTGCAAGCCATCAGGGTGACCGTGATGAGCTGCAAAATGAGCCCGATAATGCCGGGCAACACGTAGTCGATGAAACGGGTCTTCGGGTTGTAGAGAATTTTTCGATCAATCCCCCACGGCGTCATCGCCGAGACGAATTGTTTCCTTACTTCGACAGGAAGTTTTTTTGCCATCTGGAGGACCTCTTCCGGGAGCGCGTCGATCATGAATTCTCTCTCTTTCAGTTGAAAATCGCCGAGCGTTTTCTGAAGGCTGCCTTCGAGCAAATCCGCAGTATTGGTGTCGCTTCCATCGACGTAAAGCGGTAGCGGTTTCGGGTCTCCGTTCTTTAGGCTGGCGCTCCAGCCCGCGGGAATTACGAGCGCCGCCTGAACTCCGTGCCCGAGCAGATCATTCTCGCCAGTTGCGTCCGGCGATTGCACCTGCCACCGGAACGTCTTGTTCGTAAGCAGCAGATCGGTGAAGGCCTGGGTTCGAGTATTGTCGTCGCGATTGATGAGAAGCGCGGGCACATCCGTTCGCTCGCCAGCTTCAAATGCGTGCCCGAAAATCAATGTGAAAACTGGCGGCAGAATCAGGAGCAGGAGCAGAACGCGGCGGTCGCGGTAGATATGAAGAAACTCCTTGTAGGCCACGCTGGCCATCGCGACGAGAGAGCTTCTGTTCATGAGTCGACCGGCTTCAAGACACCGCTGTAACCCTGCGAGTATGCGGTGAATACATCTTCCATATCTGGCTCGACCCACCGTTGGCCGATCCAGCGCAAATCGGGAAACGGCCACTCCTCGCGCCAGCGCGCGAGAAGCTGCTCGGCATCCTCCGTGTAGAGACGCACACTGCCGCTGCGCAGCGAAACTCCGAGGATTTCCGGTTGTTCGCGCAAGCAAGCGAGCGCCGGCATGACAGGCTCGACGTCGATCTCTAGCAGCTTCGCGCTAAAGCTCGCCTTCAGCGCGCGCGGGGATGCTTTTGCGAGTAATCGCCCGCTTTCGATAAAGCCGACTTCGGTGCAGCGCTCGGCTTCATCCATGTAATGCGTCGTAACAAAAATCGTGATGCCGCTATGGCTCAAATCGTAGAGAAGATTCCACATCTGCTGACGGTGTACGGGATCAAGGCCCGAAGTTGGTTCATCCAGGAAAAGAAGCGGCGGTTCGTGCACGAGTGCGCATCCGAGCGCGAGCAGTTGCCGCATGCCGCCGGACAAGCTGCCGGCCGGCGTGGAACGTTTCGGTACGAGATCGGTCAATTTGAGCAGCCGTTCGATGCGCTCCGGCAATTGACTGCGCGGCACGCGACACGCGCCGCCAAAAAAGCGCAGGTTTTCCTCGACGGTCAGATCGCGATAAAGACTGAAGCGCTGCGCGACGTAGCCAAATTTCGATCTCACAACATGCCGCTCGCTCCATACATCCGCGTTCGCGATCGTGGCATGGCCGCTCGTCGGCCGAACCAATCCGCAGAGCATGCGCATCGTGGTCGTCTTGCCCGCGCCATTGGCGCCAAGAAATCCGAAGATCTCCCCGCGCGGAATCGTGAGCGACAGGTCATCGACCGCACGCACAGTGCCGTACGACTTGCTCAGCCGATCGAGATGAATCACCGGTTCCGTCATTTTGAATAAAGGTGCGTCGCGTCCGCCCAAGGTTTGCAACGCTCGCACTATGGGAATAGATGTCTCTTCGCAAAAAATGGAAACACAAACGGCTCGTTACTCTGCATCTCAGCGCATTCCGCGGCGCTTCGTCCTAACCAGCCTCTTCACTCTAATCATCGGCATCTGCGTGACAGTCCACGCCGATCCGGTCTCGGAGATGGCCAGCTTTTCCGTGTTCGACAAAGTCGATCTCGCGCAGCTTGCGAGCGGCGGGGTGAAAACCGCGCACGGTGCGCCGATGAGCAACGCCCGCTTTCTTTCCGTGCAAACATGCTACGTCTCGCCCGGCTCTCCCGCGCAACAGATCGCCGCGATGCGCCAATGGAATCCAACGCGGCATTCGGAGCTCAATGTGGTGTTGCATTCCGACATCCCTTCTGCAGCGACAGCCGTAAGTTTCTCCCGCTTGCGCAATGCGCCGGACTCATCAGCCGCGCGAACGCTCGCGGCCGCGACTGAGAAGCGGACGGAGCTGCAGATCAGCGCTGAGGAGGCAAAGAAAATTCCACCGGCATCGGGTCCGGGTACGCTGCCGGCTTCGCTCGCGGGCTTCTGGATCGATTTGCTCGCTGCCCGCGCGCGCACATTTGCCACGGGTGGAAGTGCCGCGGAGCCGCCCTACAACCTGGGCGGACAATCTGTTCGTGCCAGCCAGGAACTTAACGGCTTGTTAGGCCAGCAGGAAAAAATACGGCGCCAATTCTCCGGGTTTATCGAGTCGGCTGGAATCGGACGTGGCGCGGGCTCCATTCATCCGGAGCTGTATTGGGAGCTGCTGCAAGTGGAAGATCAGGGCGTGCTGACGCTCGGCGCATTCCAGAGTCGGCCAGGGGCGGGCGGAACTTTTCAGGCGGCTGACACATTGTATTATGCGAGCGGAGGCTACTATGCGGGCCTTACGCTTTACCAGATGTGGCCCGTCGATGTGGGCGGTAAACCATCCACACTCGTTTGGCGTGGCGACATGATCTCATCCGGCTCTGTCGAATCGCTCCATGGAATCGAACGGCTCGCATCCGAGTCGTCGATGATGAAGGATATTTCGAAGGCCGTGACGCTCTTTCGACGTGACACGGGCGGCAGTCGCTAGCAAGGTGCAGGGTTGATCGGAATTAAACTATGAAAAACGCGATTCGTTTGCTCTCGTTAGGTTTCTGTTTTACCGCGGTGCGACTGTTCGCGGGACCCATCGGCACCTCTGCCGAGAGCGCCGTCACGACCCAGAGTAATGAGCCTACGGCAATGTTCGAGTTCGACGTCCGTGATACGTATGTCGGCGACGGCGATGTCGAGCGCGGCCGGTTCAGCGTGCGTGGCTTCGATGAGAACGATGCGAGCGCCAGCCTGATCTTCACTCCGCGTATTCGTTTCGGCATTCTGCGGCTCGGCGGTGGTTATGAGCGTTTCGACTTCGGGCTTCCCGCGGGCACGCAACTTCCGGATCGCTTGCAAGCTGCCTACTTCGTCGTCGGACTCGACACGGAATTTTCCGATTCGTTTCTGATTCGCCTGGAAGCGCGCCCCGGGTGGTACGGTGCGGATTCAAATGCCTTTCGCGGCGACACTTTCGACGTGCCTTTTATAATCGGCGGCACTTACATCTTCAGCCCCACTTTCCAGTTGGTGTTTGGCGTAGGGGTGGATTTCCATTCACATTACCCGGTGCTTCCCGGCGGCGGCGTGCGCTGGAAATTTGCACCGCATTGGACCTTGAATGCCGTGGTACCCACGCCCCGGCTTGAATACGAAGTGAACAAAAGTTTCACGCTCTACGGCGGCGCGGACATCAAGGCGGGAACCTATCGCGTCAACAGCAGCTACGGGGATACGCATTTCGATCGTCGATTGAACAACGCCTACATGGCATTTACGGAAGTCCGAGCAGGTGTGGGCTTCGACTGGAAGCTTTGCCCGAACTTTACACTGACTGCCGAAGGCGGTTACGTGCCGTACCGGAATTTCGACTTTTACCGTCCGAGCGTGCGCTATCACCAGGATGGCGGTGCGCCTTACGGGACGCTCGGTTTGCACGCGGCGTTTTAGCGTTCAGCTTAAATTTTTATCGAGCGCGCCGATCCTGCGCGTTTGCGGCCAAAACTTCGCCACGCCAAGCACGACGAGGATCGTACCGATTCCGCCGCCGACCACCGACATGACAGGCCCGAAGAGTGCGGCGGTCAGTCCGGATTCGAGCGCGCCAAATTCGTTCGACGTGCCGATAAATATGTTGTTCACGGCTGAAACGCGGCCACGCATTTCGTCTGGCGTAACGAGCTGCACGATCGTGCCGCGAATGATCACACTCACGCTATCGAACGCGCCGAGCAGGAACAGGCTTGCGAGCGATAACCAAAGCGCGGTCGAGAGGCCAAAGACAATTGTCATCAACCCAAAGCCCGCGACACACCAAAGCAATGTGCGACCAGCCTGCCTGATCGGCGGCAGGTAAGCGACGACGAGGGCGGTACAAAATGCACCAATCGCCGGCGCGGCGCGCATCCAGCCGAGACCGATCGGGCCGCAATGGAGGATTTGATCTGCGAACATCGGCAGTAACGCAGTCGCGCCGCCGAGCAGGACCGCGAAAAGATCCAGCGTGATCGTAGCAAGGATCGCCTGCTTGCTAAGAACGAAACGCATGCCCGCGACGAGACTTTTCCACGCGTTCTGTTTTACGCTCTCAGCGAACCGGACGCCGCGGCGAATCGGCAACATTAGAAGGAGAAAGACAAACGCGCAGATGCAATCCACCGCATAGACGAAGGGAAAACCGCGATGTGCGATGAGGAATCCGCTCATCGCCGGGCCCAGGACCGATCCGACCTGGAAGACACTGCTGTTCCAGGTCACCGCGTTCGCGAATGCATCGCGCGGCACCAAGGTTGGAAAGAAGGAGCTACGCGCAGCCCAGGCAAACGTTCGCGCGACGCCGGAGAGAAAGAGCAGAAAGTAGATAAGCGGAACGGAGAGATCGTCGAAATGGAACGTCGGCTGGTGACGTTCAAAAACACCGGCGATCGCGGAGAGGCCGTCGTTGCCGTAGCGCAGGAACGCCCATGCCGGAATCGCCAAATGTTTCCACGAGACGAGCGCGAGCGCGGCGGATGCGATCGCGCTGAAAAACTGCGAGACGATGATAATGTGCTTGCGGCTGAAGCGGTCCGCTAAATGCCCCGCCGGCAGCGAGAGCGCTACGACTGGCACCGCGATGACGAGCCCGGCTAATCCGAGGGCCGTAGCAGAATGTGTGCGCGCATAAAGTTCCCACTCGACCGCAACCGCGAGCATTTGCCGCCCGATGATCGCGAGCAGGTTTCCCGTCATGTAAAGATTGAACGATCCGAAACGGAATGCCGCATATGGATCGTGCCGCGATGCGGATGCGATCGCCGCCCCGCCTTCTGCCGGACGCTTGTCGATAATCGGCGAATCGCCTGGTGGGATGGGTTTGTGCTTTGGCATTCAGGCGCGCCCTGCGTGAAGCGCACGAGATTGTAGGAGCGGACGCGAGCGCTGCAAGCGGACGAGCTGTAGCACGCCTAGACGAAATGTTAGTTCAA
>JBDUAZ010000004.1:0-9376 GCA_040004385.1 Chthoniobacterales bacterium
GTGATATTGGTGACGTTCGTCGTCTGATTGATAATCGTCACGTTTTGCTCAGTGGGAACGATCGCGCGTTCGACTCGCCGAGCTCCGAATTCATTCGAGGGCACGAATGTGTAATGCTGCGGGCTGATGTTGTAATAATTGTCGGCCCAGTTGTGAATACCGGTGCGTTGATCGAACTGCGCTTCCGGCGGGAGCGGAGCCCAGCCGACATATTCATCGCTCGTGCGAAACGAGACCCAGGCCGGTGCCCATTCATCTCCGGGTACCCACACCCAGCCGACATTACGAAGGCGCGTCCAACGACCGTAGTGATAGGTCGCCCATCCGTGCGGCTCCTCGGAAATCCAGGTCCAACCTGCATCGCTATACACCCAACGACCATCCGTGTAGGGCCGCCAGTTGCGTGAACGTTCGGCCTCGCGCGGCTGCCAGACGTACCCGTAATCATTCGTTTCGAACCAGGCGCCGTACGGCTCCAGTTTACGGTAAAATGTTCCGTACGAAGCCGTCGAACGCCGATCCGACGTGTCGCGATTTTTGCGAGCGGTCGTCGGCGTGCGCGGCGTCGCAGTCGGTCTGCCCGCGGCGATTGCCGTTCGCGCCGCCACAGCCTCTTTTTCGGTCAATGCCTTCTCGCGTGCATCGAGATCGGCCTGTTGTTGCGCGAGCTTTTGCTGCTCGTCTGTCTGACGCTCAGCGGCGAGACGCTGCTGAACTTCTTTTTCGACCTGCGCGCGCTTCTCTTCTTCGGATTGAGGTTTTTCGCACGAGACAACGAGTGCAAATGCGAGCGCGATTGATAGAGCGTTGAAAATTTTCATCGTAGTTTAGACCGGGGTTGTTGCTCCTTATTCGAACCAAACAGCCGGGAGGGCTGCATATCGCCGGCGACACACTCAGCGCGCGCGGGTCGCGCTCGGTGAGGGCGAGGCAAGTGACGTGACGGTTACGGTCTCAATTTTGCCGCGCCGCGCTCTTTGCACGTTTGCATAAAGCGCGACCAGCGCCAGGACGACGACTGTCGCAATCATCAGCCGAACGCCGCCAGCTGGTGCCCGGGAAGGACGCGGAACGTCGGCGGACTCGTCAGATTTCACCGCGCAATATCAAGGCGGCGGCACATGGCGCAAGCGAGGCAGGTCCCTTATTCACAACTGAGCGCTGCGATCGCATCCATGACGCGCTGGCTCAATCGTTGATACAAATCTCTACCTTTTGGCTCGAGATCCGTCGCGGTGAAATGAATCGGTTCGCCGACCACAACCGTTATCGGGTGAAAGCGTAATCGACCTCCGCCGCGCGGCAATGCTTCGCGCGAGCCGAAAATCCGAATCGGCACGACCGGCGCCAGCGTCTTTGCGATGACAAGTCCCAAGCCCGGCAACGCAGGCTGTAAATTGCCGTCGGGTGTGCGCGCCCCTTCCGGAAAAACTAGTGTCCCCTCTCCTGCTCTTAAAATGCGAATCAACGCCTTGAGCGCGCTGCGATCAGTGCCTTCCTGATCCACCGGAATCACATTCAACTTCGGCAGAATGCGTCCAAGAATCGGCACATCGAGCAACGTTTTGCGCGCCAAAAAATAAATTGCGCGATTTGAAGAGATTCCGACGAGTGGCGGATCGAGATAACTCTGATGATTCGAGGCGAGGATGACCGGACCCTCGTTGATCATCCGTTCGCGATGAACAATTCGAAGCCGAAAAAACGCGCGTCCAAGCAGTCGCGCCAGATGATAGCCGAGCCAATAATAAAAATTCACTGCGCGCCGAACGAAAGCCCGAAAAGCTTACGCCAATCCCTTCTTCTTGCAGTGCGCGATGATTTCCGACACAACTTCGTCGATCGAGAGATCGGAGCTATCGATCAGGACAGCGTCGGCCGCGATAATCAGCGGCGAGTCGCGTCGCGAAGAATCGGCGCGGTCGCGCACTGCGATTTGGTCCCTTTGCCCTTGGGCAGCGCGCCGTCGCAAGCGCACGTCCGGCGATGCGTCGATGTAAAATTTAAATGGCGTGTGGGGGAAAACAACCGATCCGATGTCTCGCCCTTCCATCACAACATCGCGATCCACGGCATAGGCGCGCATTTTTTCGACAAGGATCTCGCGCACCCGCGGAACGCTGCTAACGAGAGAGACACCCTCGTTCACGCGCTGCTCCCTCAGAAATTCCGACGGGTCCACGCCGTTTACCAAGACGCGTGAGAGGTCGTCTTCCAGACCACATTCGATCGGGGTCGATTCGACGAGACGCGAGACAGCGTGAGCATCGGCGGGATCAATACCACGTTGCAGGACGTGCCAGGTCACCGCGCGATACATTGCACCGGAATTGACGTAGCTAAAGCGAAGCCGAAGCGCGAGATCGCGCGCAACGCTGCTTTTTCCGGAAGCGGCTGGACCATCAATCGCCACGACACGCAACGCTGGGACAACAATATTCATGGGCGCAGTTTCGTGCGGCACGGAACAAACGCCTCCCCGACCACGGGGCGTCAAGCTTCCTCAGCAGGCGCGGGGGCGAGCGAGCTGATGACTGGGGTTGTGATTCGCGCCCGTTTCGGATTCGAGAATTCTTCAAGCGCCTTCTCGAAACCGGGATACGATTCGGCCACGCATTCCACATCCTGCACGATCGTTTCCCCTTCGGCAAAAAGACCTGCAACGGCGAACGCCATGGCAATGCGATGATCGCCGAAACTGGCGACACGACCGCCACGCAATGGAGCGGGTCCGTGAATTTCGAGTCCGTCGTTCAGCTCGATCACTTGCGCACCCATTGTTCGCAGGTTGTGCGCAATCGCGGCGATGCGGTCGGTTTCTTTAACGCGCAGTTCCTGCGCCTGACGAATAACGGTCGTGCCCGCAGCAAGCGCACCGGCGACGGCCAAAATCGGAAGTTCGTCGATGAGCTGCGGGATTTCCTTGCCTTGCAGGACCGTCCCCTTGAGAGCCGCGCCCGTAACTTCCACAGTTCCCCGTGGCTCGTTTTGATCTGTGTCTTCGACCGCTTCGCGCACCTGCGCGCCCATTCGAATGAGGACTCCAAGCAATGCAGTGCGGGTGTCGTTCAAGCCAGTGTTTCGCACCAGGAGGTGACCCCCCGGCTGTGCAGCCGCCGCGACGAGCCAGAACGCTGCCGATGAAATATCGCCAGGAATGGTGAAGTCACGCGATTCGGGCATTTGGTCACCGAAAACAGAGACGCCGCCGTCTTTTTCCTTTGCGGTCCGGACCAGAAAATAATCGAGCATCAGCTCCGTGTGATTTCGGGTGGCGTTTCGCTCGTGAACCGAAGTTTTACCTTTTGCGAAAAGACCGGCGAGCAGGATGGCGCTTTTCACCTGAGCACTGGCAATGGGTGTCTGATAGCGAATTCCGCGAAGATTCGCCGCACGAATTCTGATGGGCTGCGTGCCGTTAGGACCCTCCGCTACAATATCGGCGCCCATCTCCCGGAGCGGTTTGATAACTCGATCCATTGGGCGTCGCGAAAGTGTTTCTCCGCCTACGAGCCGACTGTCGAAATTTTGACCAGCTAACAGACCCGCTAACAGCCGCATCGTGGTAGCGGAATTTCCGCAATCGATCTCGCTGACGGGGGGCGTGAGCAGCCGCTTACCGCCGTGCACGACGAGCATCTCGGCCTCTGGGTGCTCGATTTTAATACCGAGTGCGCGCATCGCTCGCACGGTCCACATGCAATCGTCGCTCGGCAAAAAGCCCCGCAGAACGCAAACGCCGTTTGCCAGCGCGCTGATGATCACCGCGCGGTGCGAGATGCTTTTGTCGCCCGGTACCGTGATTTCGGCTTCGATCCGGGGTGCGCGTTTAACTCGGAATTCCATTTAAGCAAAACGAGCTGCACCTGCACCGGCCGAAAGAACCGGCGACCGCTGCCGCTCGCGAACGACATCATCGGATATTCAACGTCCTTGTCCAGCACCACACACGGCAGTTCGGCGGGGCCATTACCCGCCACGAGAAGCCTCACACCCGCCGCTGCGGCGCCTTTACGGAACGAGGAAAATCTTGTTGGTGTAAGGGTCTTTGACCTCCGTCCCTGGAGGGAAGCCGCGGACATCGACGTAGCCTTGATTAGGCGCGTACGGGCTTGTGACGAAACCGGCCTTGTTCGGAACGGGAATGCCGTAGGGAATGTCGCCCCTGGTCGAGTTGGCCGCAGCGGCCGGTTGCGAAGAAGACTCTTCTCGCGTGACTGTTTCGGTTACTGGCGGCGGCGGCGCGCCGTTTGGCTCGTAAGGCTGCGGCTCCGGGGGATACTGGCCCTGCGGCGCGGATTGGTAACGCGCGGCGCGTTGCCGCGTCATGGGCCGCAGTGGCGGCTCGTCCTCACACGCGGAAAGAAACAGGGTCGCAAGAAAGGCCAGTGGCAGAAAAATTTTCATAAGTGAGTTCGACGGGTCCTGATTGTTTCTAATTCATTGGATCACGACTGACAATTGTTAAATGGTCAAACGTCTCTCGCGACCGTCGACCATCGCGATGTGCAACCGATGCCGGTTTGCTGGCGCTAGCCGTGGCCAATCAATGGGGCCCTTGTCTTTTCCGTCGCGCGAAAAATACATTATCGCGCCGCTCTAAATTCGAATCACAAACAGCATGGCTGACAAACCGACAGCGCGGATCCTCGTGACCGACGACGACCCGATGAGCCGCAGGCTGCTCGTGCGCATACTAACGAAAGCTGGGTACGAGTGCGACGAGGCCGCCGACGGAATCGAAACACTAAAACTGCTTCACGGCGATACGCCGTCGCTATTGCTCCTCGATTTCGAGATGCCCGGGATGAATGGCGCAGAGGTGTTAAAACAACTACGCGCGGATCAGAATCCCACGATCGCACAGGTTCCCGCAATCATGCTGACCGGACATGGCGGCGAGGAGAGCGAAGTACTCTGTCTCGAAGCGGGCGCGGATGACTTTGTCACAAAACCAGTCAATCAGGCTGTGCTGCGCGCGCGAATTGAAACACAACTCCGTTTACGCTCGCTGCGACGGCAATTACAGCACCAGAACGACGAACTTGAAGCATGGCGGCAGAATCTCGAGCGCGATCTCGAAGCCGCGCGACTCACCCAGCAATCATTGATCCCGCAGAAACCACCGGTGCTCCCCGGGTGGGAGGTGGCCGCCTGCTACCAGCCGGTAATCCAGGTGGGTGGAGATATCTACGGCTGGCTCCGCATGGCAGACGGCCGCACGTTGTTTTGGATTGTCGACGCGACTGGACACGGTGCGTCCGCCGCGCTGCTCACCACTCTAGCCAAACTGCTTTTTCATCACGGCAGCGTTGAGCATAGCGAGCCATCGCAAATCATGGAGGCGGTGAATACCGACTTCCGCAGTATTTTTGGCGCACGTTCCTTTATGACAGCGATGTGTGTTGCGCTCGAGCCGGGAACCGGGCGTGCCGTTGTCGTAGGCGCTGGTCATCCTCCGCTGCTCATTGCTCGCCATCGCGGCAAGACGGAAGCGATTCCATCTTCCGCGCCTCCGCTTGGTTTGCTTGAGCGTTCAGAGTTTACGGGGACGCCTGTGAATCTCGAGCCGGGCGACGCATTTTTTCTCTATACGGACGGGCTTTACGACGCGTCGCCAGGTCAGAACGCGTGGAGTTCATCCGATCGACTCGCGGAGATGTTGCAAACGAATGCACCAACCGCGCAGGCGTTACTCGCGAATGTGCTCGAGAAATCACGCGCAAGTAACGGCGAACCGCCGCCGGACGATGTGGCGGCAATCGCCGTACGACGGATAAATTGAGGGAGAGAAAACTTTCGGAACCAAAAAAATAGTATTGCCCTCCCCAAAGCGAAGGACTAATCAGCTTCTATGCCGAAAACCACAGCCAAAAAGACTCCCTCCAAACGTAAACCGAACGCCGCGTTCATGAGACCGGTGCAGCCTGATGAGAAACTCTCCGCGATTGTCGGTTCAAAACCGCTTCCGCGCTCAGAGCTAACCAAGAAACTTTGGGATTACATCAAGAAGAACGGTTGTCAGGATAAAAAGAAGAGAACGATGATCAATGCCGACGACTCGCTTAAGCCAGTCTTCAACGGCAAAAGCCAGGTCAGCATGTTCGAGATGACGAAGCTCGTCTCGGGACACATCCGCTAAATCTTTTCGTTTCGTTGCTTGGCCCGGCGTATCTCCCGCCGGGCTAGCTTTGTACCGGTGCGGCACCCCCACATGGGCAGGACGCGCCAGTTAGCCCGCGGCGTCTGTAACGTGGTTGCTTGCGATTCGCGAAATCTGCAAGAAGTTACCGGCGTGAAACATTTCCGCTTCGCTCTCGGGCTCGTTGCTATAGCTTCGACCTTTTTGATTGTCTCGGCGCGCGGGGATTCGGATTGGCTGAGCGATTACAAACAGGCCCAGCAAAAGGCGAAAGTAGATAACAAACTGCTTTTAATGGATTTCACCGGCTCCGATTGGTGCGGCTGGTGCATCAGGCTCAACAAAGAAGTCTTCTCGCGTCCCCAGTTTAAAGATTACGCAACGAAAAATCTTGTGCTCATGGAAGTGGATTTTCCGCGGGCTAAACAACTCGCGGGTTCAGTGAAACAACAGAATGAACAGCTCGCCAACCAGTACCAGATCCAAGGCTTCCCGACGATTGTCGTGCTGAACGGTGATGGCAAGAAAGTCGGCGAACTGGGCTATATGGAAGGCGGGCCCGACGCCTTCATCGCGGCGCTGGAGAAATTCCGAAAAGGCTAGACCGGCCATGCGGAACGCTCTGGCAGCCGGTCGGCTGCCGAAGACAGCATCGCGCTGTTGGTCCGCAGCGCGCCGCGTTCTTGCGTTGGTGAGGCCGTCTGCTAGATAGACCGGGAGTTCGCCCCAACCGTGATGTTTGCCTCTCGACATTTCCTCATTTGCGCTGCTGGCCTGCTCCTCACGACGCCGTGTAGAGCGCAAACGAATGCTGCGGCGCCTTCCAGCGAACGTCCTCCTGCCACAATCTCGCCAGTCCCGTCCGCACCGACCTCACTCGAGCCGCAGATAACGTTTAACTCCGTCCACGTCGAGGGGCCATTTGTCGCGATGACGTTTGACGACGGCCCGAACGCAAAGCTGACGCCGAAGTTGCTCGATCTTCTCGCCGCGCACCACATGAAAGCGACGTTTTTTGTTGTGGGCGAGAATGCCGCGGAATACCCGGATATTTTGAAGCGGGCCGCGCGTGAAGGCCACGAGATCGCGAACCACTCGTGGTCGCATCCGAACCTCGGCAAAATGTCTGATGAAAGCGCGCGCCGCGAATTGCAGAAAACTGATGACGCGATTAAGAACGCGATCGGCGTGCGGCCTACGTTGATGCGGCCGCCCTACGGCTCAATCACCGCGCATCAAAAGCGCTGGATCAACAGCGAGTTCGGATACCGTATCATCATCTGGGATGTCGATCCGCTCGATTGGAAACGGCCGGGCCCCGCCGTGATTTGCAACCGGATTCTCAAGGAGACGCACCCGGGGTCAATCGTGCTCGCGCACGACATTCATCCGGGAACGATCGAGGCCATGACGGCTACTTTCGAGCAGCTTGAAGCAAAGGGGTTCAAGTTCGTTACCGTCTCTGAGTTGCTGGCGATGGCCAGGCCGGTCCCCCCGAAGCCAAAGTCGAGCATTACGACTGGTTCGGTTCGGCCGACCGCGTCGCCAGATGCCATGTCGACACCGTTGCCCGCGCAAAGTCCACCGAGTAGTTAGATCGGGCGGCATGATCGCCGATAATTTCCTGCAGCTTCGCAGCGACCTCGAGACTGCTCTCGCCGCGCTGCTCAAACTCGGCTCCGACACGCGCCGCGACGTCGCCTCGCTCGACGCGCTTGAGGGTCTCGCAACCGACATTCGTGAGCCGCTCCTCTTCGTTGTTGTCGGTGAAGTGAAGGCGGGAAAGTCTTCGCTGCTGAACGCGTTGTTTGGCCACGAGTTTGCGCGAGTGGATGTGCTCCCTGCGACCGACCGCGTTTACATTTTTAAGTGGGGAGACGCGGAGAAATTAGTCGAAGTTTCGCCGCAACTGGCGGAGCGCTATCAGCCGATCGAGTTCTTGCGCGATTTTAATATCGTCGATACACCGGGCACGAACACGATGGTCGCCGAGCACCAGACGATCACCGAAAGTTTTATCCCGCGCGCTGACCTCGTGCTCTTCGTCTTTTCCGTCGTTAATCCCTGGTCTCAATCGGCCTGGGAATTATTGAATTTTGTTAAGAAAAAATGGCTGAAAAATATTGTGTTTGTTTTGCAGCAATCCGACCTGCGCGAACCGGCCGAGATCGAGGTTATTCATCGCCACTTGCAGGATACCGCGATGCAACGTCTCGGGTTCCTTCCACCAATCTTCGCCGTTTCCGCGCGCAAGGCACTGCTTGCGAAGACAACCGGCGTGGACAAGGATCGGCTTTGGTCGGAGAGCCAGTTCGGTCCGCTCGAGGAACAGATTAATCGCATCGTGACCGAGGCCAGCACGCGGATGCTAAAGCTGCAGTCCGCAGCAAAAACTGCCGGGGTGATTCTCAATGACGTTGCGGACGAAATTCGCGGCAGTTACGACCTCATCCTTCGCGACGAAGAACATCTCGGCCGCGTCGCCAGTTTCCTCCAGGCTCGAAAGGAACAGACGCTGAGACAAGTCAGCGGATTTCTGCGCGGCATCGATCAAGCTTGTCGCGAATGCGCGCGCCAGGGGATGGAACTGCTCGCGGAGAAGCTTTCGTTTTGGCGCACCTGGCGCCTCGTCTGGAGCCGCGCGAAGTGGCAACAGGAGTTCCAAAGTGATGTCGAAGCCAAGCTGCGCAAAACGGTGCAGCCTCAAGTTGAAAATGCAGTCGAACTGCTCGAAACCGATTTGCGCGGGCTCTGGCCGCAATTGCAGGACATGATCGAGTCGCAATTTGCGTCCGAAGGCAAAAATCGCCTTGCGCGAACTGTGCCGGATTTTGCACGACAACGGCGCGAGCTGCTGCAATCGGTGGAGTTAACGCTGGCGGAGCGGGTCGCGGGTAAGTCGATCGAAGAGCAGATGGCGAAAATGTTTGAGGAGACTTCGAATTGGCTGCGATTACCCGCGGGAATCGCCGCGGCCAGCGGCATCGTCACTGTGATCGCCGCAATGAGCAGCGCGGCAGTGGCGGACGTAACGGGCGTTGTCGCCGCATCCGCCGCGATCATCGGGACAGCGGTTGCTTTCGGACAGCGAAGAAAAATTCTCGGCGCCTACGATGAGGAGATGGAGAAAAAACGGACGGAACTGACCCGCGCGATCGAGCAACAGATGGAGCACGCGATCGAACTTTTTTATAAAGAAATCGCGCTCGCATTCCAGCCTCTCTCAGCATTCTG
>JBDUAZ010000055.1:0-9340 GCA_040004385.1 Chthoniobacterales bacterium
ACGAACGAAGCCTACGCGATCGCGAAGATTGCTGGCATTAAACTCTGCCAGGCTTACGCGCACGAGTACGGCGCGAACTTCATTTCTGCGATGCCGACAAACCTCTACGGGCCTAACGACAACTTCGATCTCGATTCCTCCCATGTGCTCCCGGCGCTTCTTAGGAAAGCCCACGAAGCAAAAATGAGCGGCGCCAAAAGTCTTACCGTGTGGGGGTCTGGTTCGGCGCTACGGGAGTTCCTGCATGTGGATGACCTCGCCTCAGCCTGCGCTTTCCTGCTCGAAAACTATGACGATCCGGAAATTATCAACGTCGGTTCCGGCGAAGATATTTCGATCCGCGAGCTTGCTGAACTGGTATGTGACATCGTGGGATTTCAAGGGGAGCTGATTTGGGACAAAACGAAGCCGGATGGTACGCCGCGCAAGCTTCTCGATATTTCGAAGCTGCGCCGGCTCGGCTGGGCATCTCGTATTTCATTGCGCGACGGAATCTCAGGAACGTACGCGTGGTTCCTGGAACACGAGGCGGGTAAGGTGCTCGCACCAAAATGAGCGTCGTTCGTGTCGGCGTCGTTGGTGTCGGACACATCGGAACGAATCATGCACGTCTTTACGCCGCGCTCCCGGACGGACAGTTCACCGCGATCTTTGATACCGACAAAGCTCGCGCCGCAGCTGTGGCAAAACAGTTCAATGTGCTTGCCGCTGATTCGTTGGAAGACTTCGCCGCAATCGTCGATGCCGTGTCGATCGCGACACCGACCAATACTCATTTTGAGATTGCGCAAAAACTTCTCGAGCGCGGCAAGCATTGCCTCGTCGAAAAGCCGATCGCGGAGAGCACTGCGCACGCCAGCGCGCTTGCGCAAATTGCAACCGCGCGACGTCTCGTCTTACAGGTCGGACACGTCGAGCGATTCAATCCCATCCTGAGCGCGTTGGAGGCGCGCTTGACGCGGCCGCGATTTATCGAAGCGCATCGGCTCTCACCCTATCCGAATCGCAGCACGGAGATCGGGGTTGTGCTCGATTTGATGATCCACGATCTCGAGATCATTTTGCATCTTGTGCGTTCACCGCTACAAACGATCGACGCCGTCGGCGTCGCAGTTTTAAGCCGGGGGGAAGACATTGCGAACGCGCGCCTGCGGTTTGAGAGCGGGTGCGTCGCGAATATTACGTCGAGTCGAATCAGTCCGGAACGAATGCGGAAAATTCGGGTTTTTCAGGAAGACGCATATCTCTCGCTCGACTACCAGAATCAGAGTGGCGAAATCCATCGGCGTGTGGGGAGTACCATAGAGCGGGAGGAAGTCGCGATCGAACGCGAGGAGCCGCTGCAACGTCAGCTTGCTTCGTTCGTTGAATGCGCGCGCACCGGTGACGCACCGAAAGTGTCTGGAGTTCAGGCGACCGCGGCGCTCGAGCTGGCGGTTGAAATCACGAAGCGGATCGCCGCCGCTCGCGCCATTTAGCCGCGCAATAACCCGCGTCAGCCATGGCAGTCACCCTCTATTTCGTTGCGGGCGAGGCGAGCGGCGACACTCATGGAGCCGCCTTGATGCGCGCTCTACGGGAGGCACAACCGGATCTGGTTTTTCGCGGTCGCGGAGGACCGCATATGAGCGCGATCGCCGGCGGTTCGTTCAAGAACTGGACGGATGCTGCAGCGATCGTCGGTTTGTGGGAGGTAATCAAACGCTACGGATTTTTTCGCCGCGAGTTTTTCGCCGCGATCCACGATGTAACTGCCAATCGTCCCGACGCCATCGTCCTGATCGACTATCCCGGCTTTAATTTGCGTCTCGCTCGCGCGCTTCGAAAGCGTTTTCCGCGTCTCAAAATCATCTACTACGTCAGTCCGCAGGTCTGGGCTTGGAACCGCGCACGCATTCCGCGGATGGCGCGGTATCTCGACCTGATGCTCTGCATATTTCCGTTTGAAGCTCCGCTCTACAACGAGTCGGGTCTGCGCACCATTTTTGTCGGCCACCCCATGATGGAGAACCTGGCAGAACGACGCGTCGACTTGCCGCGCGATCAAAACCTCGTCGGATTATTTCCCGGCAGTCGTTTGCGCGAAGTCCGGAAGATTTTACCGGTCATGATCCAGGCTGGGCGCGAAATCGCAGTGCACCGCCCGTTAGTTCGCTTTCAAATAGCTGCCGCTTCTCCAAAATTGGCTGAAGAGATTGGCGACCTGCTGCGCAAGTCGCGGATGGACGTCACGACGTTCGGAATCATCACTGACGCCTCAGCGGAAACCATGCAATCGGTGGCCGTCGGCATCATCGCTTCCGGCACTGCCACACTCGAAGCGGCGTATTTCCGATGTCCCTTCGTGCTTGTATACAAGGTTTCCTGGCTGACCTATTTTGCCGCGCGCCTCGTTGTAAAAATCAAGCATCTGGGTATGCCGAACGTCCTCGCTGGGAAAGAAATTGTCCGCGAATTTATTCAGGCGAAAGCGCGACCCGGGGACATCGCCGCGGCTGTTCTCAATTTGATGAACGACACAGCCGCGAGAAGTGTCATGATCGGTGAGTTTGATGCGATCATTGATAAACTTGGCCGAAGCGACGCGAGTATCACGGCGTCACGAGCAATTCTTCAAGAGATCGGCGCGAGCTGATGAGCAGATCGATAAAACGCGTGGAACAGATTACAAACTTCATCGACGGCCAATTCGTTGAGCCAGTAGGGGACCGGTATCTCGAAAACATCGAGCCGGCGACAGGAAAGCCGTACTCGGAAGTCCCAGATAGCGACGCGCGAGATGTTGAACTCGCCGTCACCGCCGCCGAAAAAGCATTCGCGAGTTGGTCGCGCACTTCTGCCGGCGATCGGTCGCGCATTCTCCTGCGCATCGCCGATCTGATCGAACGCGATCTGGAGAAGCTCGCGCGGGCCGAGTCGATCGATACCGGCAAGCCGCTCTCACTTGCACGCAGCCTCGACATACCGCGGGCCGCGAGCAATTTCCGTTTCTTCGCAACCGCGATCCTTCACACCGAGTCCGAAGCGCACATCACCGATAACGTCGCCTTCAATTACACGCTGCGTTTGCCCCTTGGTGTCGTCGGTTTGATTTCGCCGTGGAATTTACCCCTCTATTTGTTGAGCTGGAAAATCGCGCCGGCGATCGCGTGTGGAAATACGGCGGTCGCGAAACCGAGCGAACTCACGCCCATGACCGCCTCTTTGTTGTGCGAAATTTGTCGTGAAGCCGGCTTGCCGGACGGCGTCCTCAACATCGTGCACGGCACGGGGCAGAACGTCGGTGCCGCGATCACTGCGCATCCGAAGGTAGTGGCGATCTCTTTCACTGGCGGCACGATCACCGGGCGGAAAGTAGCGGAATCCTGCGCCCCGATGTTCAAGAAGGTCTCACTGGAGCTCGGCGGAAAAAATCCAAACATCGTCTTCGCCGATGCTGATCTCGACGCCGCGATTGCAGGTAGCGTGCGTTCTTCATTTGCAAATCAAGGGCAGGTCTGCCTTTGCGGTTCGCGAGTGTTTGTCGAGCGTTCGGCATATCCGGAATTCGTCGAGCGCTTCGTCCGCGCAGCCTCGAAACTGAGGATGGGGGATCCGCTGGAGCCCGCGACGGAGCAAGGCGCGATCGTGTCGAAGACGCAGCTCGATAAGGTGAAGTCATATGTCGACCTGGCACAGCAGGAGGGCGGCACCGTAGCGCTGGGCGGATCGCCCCCTAAGAACGTCAACGATCGCTGCCGCGATGGTTATTTTTTCCAGCCGACCGTTGTTACCGGCCTACCGGTTTCATGCCGGGTGAACCGCGAGGAAATCTTCGGCCCGGTAGTTTCCATTACTCCCTTCGATAACGAAGAGGAAGTGATCAGGTTCGCGAACGATTGCGACTATGGCCTAGCCTCCAGCGTCTGGACTCAGAACTTGAATCGAGCGCACCGGGTGGCCGAACAAATTCACACCGGAACCGTATGGGTGAACTGCTGGATGTTGCGCGACCTGCGCGTTCCATTCGGCGGCATGAAACAAAGCGGGCTCGGCCGTGAAGGCGGGAACGAAGCGCTGCATTTTTTCACCGAGGCGAAGAATGTCTGCATCGCCAAATAGCTAGTCCTCCTTCTCTTAATCGAATGATCGAATCTTTCGAAAGCTCCCGCGCTCCCGAACCGGTCGGCGCGTTTCCACACGCGAAGCGCGTCGGAAATCTCCTCTTTCTCTCCGGCATCGGACCGCGCGTGCGCGGCAGCAAACAAATCCCCGGCGTCACGCTCGATAACGCCGGCAACATCCTGAGCTACGACATCGAAACGCAATGTCGCGCCGTATTCGAAAACGTTCGGCTGGTGCTGGAAGACGCCGGCGCGACGTGGACTGACATCGTCGATGTCACCGTCTTCCTCACCGACATGAAGAAGGACTTCGCGACCTACAATCGCATCTATCCGGAGTATTTTGCCGGACCTGGTAAACCCAATCCAACGCGCACCACCGTCGAAGTCGGCGCGCTGCCCACGCCGATCGCGATCGAGCTCAAGGTAATCGCCACGTTTAATAGCGAATCAATGTGAGCACCGCCCCGTTTCACATCATTGCGACCGATCACACGGGGTTCACCGTCTCGAATATCGAACGCTCTCTCGCATTTTGGCAAGATGTGCTCGGCTTCGAGCTTTCGCATCGGGCGCACCACACCGGCGATCTCGCCGGCGAAGTAACCGGAGTGCCGGGCGCGGAAATCTCGATCGCGGTCCTTAAAGCTCCCGGCCACCGGATAGAGTTGCTGGAGTACCACAGTCCATCAGACCGAAAGCATGCCGATCTAAGACCTTGCGACGTCGGAGCCGTGCATGTCGCGCTCAGTGTGGACAATCTTGATCTTGTCCTGAGCACGATTGCCGCCTCAGGTTGGAGAGCGGTTGGTCAGCCTCAAACCCTGACCACGGGGCCGAATGCTGGGAGGCGCATTGTCTACGTTCGCGACCCTGATGGCACAACAATCGAGTTCATGCAGCCGCCACCTGACAAATCTTGATCGTCCAAAGTTTTCACAGATCCTCCCGGCATCCTGATCTTTCTCCTACTCTCCTGACTCAATAGTATCGTGGCTTCCCGGTCTCCAGATTCGTTTTCCGCTGACGAAGATTTCGCGCGTCAACTTGATGCCGGGGATCCACTTCGTCATTTCCGGCAAAAGTTTCATCTCCCGCTCGGTAAAGATGGCAAGCCGCTCATTTACCTGGCTGGCAATTCGCTCGGCCTGATGCCGAAAACGGCGAGGCAAATCGTCGACCAGGAACTGGACGATTGGGCGAAGCTCGCCGTCGATGCGCATCTCGGCGCTGCGACTCCATGGTACTCCTATCATGAGACCCTGCGCGAGCCGCTGGCGCGACTAGTCGGCGGAAAACCGAACGAGGTCATATGCATGAACAGCCTCACGGTGAATCTTCACCTGATGATGGCGACGTTTTATCGGCCGACAAAAGCGCGTTTCAAAATTCTGATGGAAGAGCCCGCTTTCCCTTCCGACACGTATGCGATCAAAACGCAGATCGTTCATCACGGGTTCGATCCGAAGGAGGCGCTCGTTCTGGCGCGCCCGCGCAAGGGAGAGTTCACCATCAGGCAAGATGAGATCGAGGCTATGTTGGAGAAACATGGCGACCAGATCGCGCTCGTGCTCATCGCCGGCGTAAACTTTTTCACCGGTCAGTTGTTCGACATCGAGAGAATAACCGCGGCCGCACAGAAGCGTGGCATTGCAGTCGGGATTGATCTCGCGCACGCGATCGGCAACGTGCCGCTGGCGTTGCATGATTGGAACGTCGATTTCGCCGTTTGGTGCTCTTACAAATATCTAAACTCGGGGCCTGGCGCCGCTGCGGGAGCGTTTGTGCACGGGCGGCACGCGACTAATACCGAGCTGCCGCGCCTCGCCGGTTGGTGGGGAAATGACCCGACGACGCGCTTCCGCATGCAACTCCAACCGGAATTTGTGCCGGCGCGGTCTGCCGACGCATGGGCCGTGAGCAATCCGCCAATCTTATCTATGGCGCCGCTTCGTGCATCGCTCGCAATCTTCGATGAAGCCGGCGGCATGGAAGCACTGCGCGCGAAATCAGACAAGCTGACAGGATACCTCCAATTTTTGATCGAATCCGCTGATCGCGCGAAGCTCAGCATCATCACACCGCGAGAACCTGACGAACGTGGCTGTCAGCTCTCGATTCTAGTCCACCAAAATCCCAAGGAACTCTTCGCCAAACTCGAAGCCGCTGGCGTTAAATGCGACTTCCGCGAACCGAATGTGATCCGTGCCGCGCCGACACCGCTTTACAACACGTTCCACGAGGTCTGGCGCTTCGTGAAGATTCTCGCCGAGCATCAATGACATTGAACCCATAAGTCAGAGATCCGTCCTTTGCGACGAGAATCGCGCCCGACAATTTGTTATCCACGGCCAGCGAATCGAGATACGTCTGGACTGTTGTCGCCGCCGACGCGGCACTGGCAACAGGATCAGTCGATGATTGAGCATGACCGAAAGCGACTGCCGCCAAAAGCAGCACAACTGCGAGGACGGACGTGGATATTCTATTCACACTGGTTGCGGATTCGCACCGCGCCGCTCCACGAGATGCTTCTTTAGTTTGCCGGACCGCCCCCAGCCGTCTCCTGCCCAAGCAGGTTCCCGACAGTAAGGCGTTGGGTTGGCCGCTCCAGGCTGGCCACGAATTGCTGAAAACGATCGGAAAATAAATCGTGCCGGAGCTCCCAATAGTAAATCAGGCCGGGCGAAGCCAGGTAATGCCCGTAAAGATTGCGCCATCCGCGCCAGACCTGTTCCTCCATCAAACCATAGATGAAATGGAAATGAATCGTTTCCATCGCCTTGAGAAACTGGAACGCGACGTGAAAAAAGCGCGCCTTCTCTTCCGGGGTCAACGTCTCCAAGTCCTCGAGGCCTTTGCCCCAGAGTCTTCCCACTTCGGGATTCTCCGCGAAAGGCCTGGTCACATCACGCAATGCCTTGGTCGCAGCGTCCTGCGCGGCCAGTTTGGCAATGCGCGTGCTGCGGTGCACCTGCACCGCGAGATACCAGAGCGACACGACCACGCCGAGCGAACTGATCAATTGCGCCGTTGCATTAATCGCCTCCCAACTCATGCTTCGGATATTAGATGTGAGAGGCGGCGATTTACAATCTCATGCTCCGCCGGGACTGGGCGTCTGATTTTTGCGGCTGTCTCAGGTCTCTTCCTTAATCGCCTCTATTGATTTAAACAAAGCCCAACCACTATGAAATACGCCATCATTATCGCCCGCGTCCTCTTGGGACTCCTGTTCGCTGTCTTCGGATCCAACGCCTTCCTGCACTTCATTCCGATGCCGCCGATGCAAGGCCAGGCCGGCGCGTTCATCGGAGCGCTCGCCAGCAGCGGCTACATTTATGTCATCGCGCTGCTTCAGGTCGTCGGCGGTTTGCTTTTGCTGATCGGGACACGCTTCGTTCCACTCGGGCTCATTCTGCTCGGTCCTGTGATCGTGAATATCATGCTCTATCACATCTTTCTCGATCCGAGCGGCCTCTTGATGGCCTGCGTCATCTCGATCCTCGCGCTTTTCCTTCTCTGGATTTATCGCTATAAATTCCCGGCCATCTTTCAACCGTAGGTCCCCCGAAAATTCCCGCGGTGCTATTTCTTGGAAATCATCGACGCAAGAAGCTGCTGAAAGCGCGGATGTCCCCGTAATGGCTGCCACGCCGGATCTGTTTTTAAGTAACCATACGAAATGTAGCCCGGCATGCCGAGGAGGGTCTGCACTTCATCGAGTGCGTGGTCGTAGTCACCAGTCCAAGTGTAAACTTGGGCAAGCCCTTGGAGAATGAGCGGACCGTCGTAAGCATCCTTCGACACCGGCATGAGGTCAGTAGCTTTTTGCGCTTCCTCCAGCGCGAGCTCCTTATTCCCGAGATTGGCGTCCACTTGCGCCAGCACCGCCAGAGTTCGCGGATCGTTCGGCTTGTTCTTCAATCGAGATTCGAGAAACACACGCGCCGCTTTGAACGCCGCCCCGGCCTTCGTTTGGTCGCCCTCGGCGCGGGCAATGACCGCTTCGTACCAAGCCCGGGGAAAGTAGAAGGTGAAATCGACGTCCTGAAAATCGTCGCGCGGTGATGCCGCCAGAACTCGGCGCGCTTCGCTATAGTTGCGATCAATCAGAGCAATTAAAATCCGCCAGGAGGTTTCACCGCCTCCCACATCCGTATCCGGTGCCGCGGCCATGGCGGCCCGAAGCGTTGTCGGGTCGCCGGTTTCGCCAAAGTCGAGGGATGCCCGACGGATTAAGTCAATCGGCTCGCGCATCCCGGCTGCGATGGCCCGATCGGAAACCAACTTCGCTTCGGGAAATCGGCGCTCCAGAATAAAAGTATCGGCCAAAAGATTGACCGCATTCGGATTGCGTGGATCCAGTTTGACGGCGGTGGCGAAATCGCGTTCCGCTTCGGTCCAATGACCTTGTCGTCGGTTGATGTAGCCGGAAAGATTGAAGAACGGAACACTGTTCGGTAAGCTGGGACGCGCTCTCGCCAGTTCTTCCTGCGCGGGTTCGTAATCGCGATGGCAGCGAAACAAATGATCGGCCTTGGCGAGGTGAGCCTCCGCGGAATCCGGCCGCAACTGCAAAGCCTTGGTCACGGCGGCCTCGCCCAGCAAATTGCGTTTCGGCGTTGGATCCAGGTCGAGGAAATAGAGAAGATTGTGCGCGCGGGAAGCGTAACAGTAGGCCAAAACAAATTTTGGATCACGCTCGGTTGCTTCATCGAGCAACCGCACCGCTTTGAGCAACGACGATCCGGGATCCTGGAGCGACGTGTAAGTGTCGACAATCTCCTTAGCCTGCAGATAGAGATCAAACGCCGTTAAATCTCGCGTCGGGGTTTCTTCTATTTCGGCTTTCTGTTGGGGCGAAAGTCTGGCTTGGAGTTGGTTCACGATGGCCTGGGCCAGATCGCTTTGAATGACAAACAGATCGGCCACATCGCGGTCATAACTTTCGGCCCAGATTTCTGAATCCGTGCGCGCGTCGATCAGTTTGGCATTCACCCGTACACGGCTGGGCGCGCGTTGCACTGTGCCTTCGAGGACGTAGGCGACGCCGAGTTGACGACTGATCTCACGCACGTTGCGGCCGAGTTGATTACGGTATTGCTGAACGCTGGTGTGACTGATCACCTTCAAGTCGGAAACCTTCGCCAGATTCGTCAGGATTTGATCCTGCACGCTATCGGCAAAGAAAGTGCCGGCGTTGTCGGGGCTTAAGTTTTCAAATGGCAACACGG
>JBDUAZ010000048.1:0-2784 GCA_040004385.1 Chthoniobacterales bacterium
GGCGAACGTAGCATGCGCACGCCAGTCTGGCATCGAGTTTCGGCGAAGCGTTTGCAGAATTTCCACGTACAGCTAGAAACCAATGACAACATGAGTTTCACTCTCGAAATTGGCAGCCCCGCGCCGGACTTCGCTTTGCCCGCCACTGATGGCCGCACCTACTCGCTCGCCGACTTTGCGAACGACCGGGTGCTCGTGATTTTCTTCACCTGTAATCATTGTCCCTACGTCACCGGATCGGATGAAGCGACACGACGCACCGTCCAGAAATTCGCGCCACGCGGCGTCCGCTTTATCGCGATCAATTCAAATAGCGCCAACACTTACAGCGAGGACGATTTTCCGCACATGGTAGCGAGGATGAAGGAATGGAAGTTCCCGTGGATCTATCTCCACGATCAATCACAAGACGTGGCACGCGCATACGGCGCGTTGCGAACACCGCACTTTTACGTTTTCGATCGGGAACGTCGTTTGATCTACACAGGGCGCGCGTTCGATAATCCACGCCAGCCTGAGAAGGCGAGCACGCATGATCTCGACCGCGCGCTCGAGGAACATCTCAACGGCCAGCCGGTCACGGTTGCGATCACCAATCCAATCGGCTGCAACGTCAAATGGGAAGGCAAAGACGCGCACTGGATGCCAGCCCAAGCGTGCGATCTGCTGTGAACTGACGCCGCTTCGGAACCGGTGACTACCCCTGTTCGCTCGCAGTCCCCTACCGCTTCGGCTTCAACAACGGGAACAAAATCACGTCACGGATCGACTCCGCGCCAGTCAACAGCATCGTTAGCCGATCAATACCAATGCCGAACCCCCCGGCCGGCGGCATGCCGTGCTCGAGGGCGAGGAGGAATTCCTCGTCGATTTCCTGTGTTTCCTCGCCCGCCTGCTCGAGCAGTCGGCGGCGTTGCGTGACCGGATCATTCAATTCCGAATATCCAGGCGAAATTTCCTGACCGTTGATAATTAATTCGTAAACGTCGACGAGCGAATCGTCCTCCGAGTTCTGTTTCGCGAGCGGGACCAGCTCTTTCGGGCAATGCGTGACGAAGAGCGGATCGAACGTTTTTTCCTCCACCAGCTTTTCGAAGACCTGCTGCGTCACTTCGTAATCAGCCATTCGCGGGTTCACCTCGACGCCGAGCTCAGAGCAGCGCTCACGCCGTTTCTCGGCCGAATAGTCGAACCACTCTCGATCAATTTCGCGGATCAAATCCCGGTAACGCGCGCGACGCCATGGGCGCGTTAAATTAAGCGTGCGCGTAACGTTTCCCTCGGCATCGCGATGCTCGACCTCCTCGCCACCCGCGATTTTTCGCGCGAGATGACAAATAAGTTCCTCCACGAGGTCTGCCATCTTCTCGAAATCGGCATATGCCCAGTACGCTTCGAGCATCGTGAATTCGGGGTTGTGACGGCGTGAAATTCCTTCATTCCGAAAATTGCGATTCAGCTCGAAGACTTTGTTAAAGCCGCCGACAAGCAAACGCTTGAGGTAAAGTTCCGGCGCAATTCGCAGGTAGAGGTCTAACCCCAGTGCCTTGTGATGCGTGCGAAACGGCTCGGCCGCCGCGCCGCCCGCAATCGCCTGGAGCATCGGCGTTTCCACCTCAAGAAAGCCGCGCTCCTCTAGGAATCGCCGGCTCTCGCGCAGGATCGCGATCCGTTTCTCGAAGATGGTTTTCGACTGCTCGTTCGTGAGCAGGTCGAGATAGCGCTGGCGGTAACGCGCTTCCACGTCCTGCAGGCCGTGCCATTTTTCCGGCAAGGGACGCAATGATTTTGCCAGCACCTCGAGCGTGTGAACCTTCAATGTCGGCTCACCCGTTTTCGTCACGAAACAAGTGCCTTCAACTCCGATGAAATCGCCCATGTCGAGCAAGCCGAAGATCTCGATCAATTCCGGCCCGACCTCCTTTGCCTGGATGTAAACCTGGATGCGTCCGGTTGCATCGCGCAGATCGACGAAATGACTTTTCCCCATGTCGCGATGCGCGGTAATGCGGCCCGCGACGCGAAGCTGAATACCTTCCGTAAATTTCTCTCGCACCTCCGCGATGTTCCCCGAGGTCTCAAATGCACGACCGAACGGCGCGACCTTGCGCGCTTCCAGCGCCGTCAGTTTCTCGCGCCGCTGCGCGATGAGGCTATTTTCGTCGTCACCGTTCACGGGATTCCGAATGTAGAGAGCGGGGCTGAAATGAACAGCCAGAATGAAACCCGCAGAAGGCAGTATTCGATTGCATGCAAAATCGCCCGAATGAGATACTTTGCGCCGTGCCGTCCTGAGCGAAACGCTCGCGCCCGTACCACATACATGCCTGTTGCTTTACCGGAAACCACCTCGAAAATTGACGGCCCGCTCGTCAAACAATTCTCAATTTTCCTGCCGAACAAGGTGGGCGCGATGCTCGACATCGTGAAATTGCTGCATACGCACAGCACGCACGTCGTCGCGCTCAGTATCGCGGAATCGACCGACTCCGCGATCGCGCGCATCATCGTAAGCGATCCGGACAGGGTGGAGGAGCTTTTCCGCGAGCACGACGTCGCATTCGGTGTCTGCACAATGGTCGTAGTCGAGTTGCGGGAGGTGGCGACGCAGCTGGCGAAGCTTTTGGCGGCGCTCCTGATGGCGGAGGTGAATGTTCACTTTACCTATCCGTTGCTGACTCATCCGCGCGGATTCGCCGCGCTCGCCCTGCATGTCGATGACACGGATTGCGCGACATCAGTGTTGCTCGGCGAAGGATTCAAGATTCTCAGCCAAAGCGACAT
>JBDUAZ010000093.1:0-2755 GCA_040004385.1 Chthoniobacterales bacterium
TTCGAGCCCCGTAGACTCCGGCTTTCAGGAAAAACAGAGCTCCTTTCGCACCAATACCTAGCTCGAACTCCCGCACGATGGCTCAAGAAACGCAGGTCGGTCATCCATCTTTCGGAAGCGCCGTCCGTTTCTGGTTAAAGCTCGGCTTCATCAGCTTCGGCGGTCCGGCTGGACAGATCGCGATCATGCAAAACGAGCTGGTCGAAAAGCGGCGCTGGATCAGTCAGTCGCGTTTTCTTCACGCCCTGAATTTCTGCATGCTACTACCCGGCCCGGAAGCACAACAGCTCGCGATCTACATCGGCTGGCTGTTGCACAAAACGTGGGGCGGCATCGTCGCCGGCGCACTCTTTGTCATTCCATCGACCTTTGTGCTTTGGACCCTGAGCTATGTCTACGCAGCCTACGGAAACCTGCCGTGGATAGCGGCGGTCTTTTATGGATTGAAACCGGCCGTAATGGCGATCGTCGCCGCCGCGGTGATCCGCATCGGAAACAAAGCGCTGCGAAATCTCGCGATGTGGTCGATCGCGGTGCTCGCGTTTGTGGCCATTTTCTTTTTCCGCATTCCCTTTCCCCTCATCGTCCTGAGCGCCGCTTTTGTCGGATTTGTCGGAGGCGAACTCTGGAAAGATAAATTTGCAGTTGTCGCGGGCGATGGCGCGTCAGATGGACTCGGCACGTCGGTTCTCGGCGATGAATCGGAGTCGCCGCCGCACACCAGGCCGTCGGTTATTCGCGCGCTCAGATTGTCCGCGATTTTTCTCGCTGCCTGGTGGATTCCTGTCGTGCTGGTCGGAGTTTGGAAAGGGTGGGATGGCATCCTGTTTCAAGAAGGCTTGTTCTTCAGCAAAGCAGCGGCGGTGACATTTGGCGGGGCCTACGCGGTACTGCCCTACGTCGCCCAACAAGCTGTGGATCACTACGGCTGGCTGCAGGCCGGCCAGATGATGGACGGCCTTGGTCTCGCGGAGACAACGCCGGGCCCGCTGATCATCGTCACGCAGTTCGTCGGTTTTATGGGAGGTTGGACGCATCACTCCACCATGACGCCGCTGCTTGCTGCCACGCTCGCCTCCTTCATCACAGTCTGGACGACGTTTACTCCCTGTTTCCTCTGGGTCTTTCTCGGTGGGCCGCACATCGAGCAGCTCCGCGGCAACGTGCGATTGATTACAACCCTTTCCGCGGTGACAGCAGCCGTAGTTGGCGTCGTCATGAATCTCGCGGTCTGGTTTGGCCTCCACGTCCTGTGGCCTGCGAACGGCGCGTTCGATTGGTTCGCGCTTGGGCTCGGTATGCTCGCGTTTTTTGGCATCGTCAGATGGAAATGGAAAATTATTCCGGTGATCGTCGGTTGCGGCTTGCTCGGTCTCGTCTCCCGACTGTGGATTGCGGCAGCGTTCTTCGGTTCACATGCCTGAGACGATTACTTCTCTGTCGTATGCGAATGAAATATATTTTTATCGTTTTTCTGTTCGGCGCGCCGGATCTGCTTTCTGCGGCCGCACTCCTCCCTTCCGCAGAGGGCACAACCTGGCAATACGAGTCTGTCGACGACGCTTCCGCCGGAGCGCGATCAGAGGTGACGGTCCGCATCGCCGGTAACGAAATATTTGAAGGCAAAACGCTGTTGCGATTTGAGACGCGCACCGACGGCGAGTTTGTCAAAGCAGAGCTGATCGCGCTCGATGACAACGCCATCGTTTGTCACGCCAGAAGCGATAAAGATGGAAAACTGCTGAAGCTCGACCCGCCGGAAGTAATGGTGCCGGCAAATCGCGCGATCGGTGCGACATGGGAGGTCGACGATCAGGTCGCCGACATGAGAACGCGACAGCGTTTCGCTGTTGCTGGCGAAGAAAATATCGGCGTTCCCGCCGGTAACTTCCGCGCACTGCGTTTCCACTGTGGGGGGGCGGGACTGCTCTCCTTCACGATCGACCGGTGGTTTGTAGCCGGAACAGGGTTCGTGAAGGAGGCGACGATCATCCGGGGCCCATCAGGCAGCGTAATTCAGCGCATCGTACGTGAACTGAAAAAAACGCCAGAGATCACTGTCGCCCCCGCGACGCCGACACCGACCCCCGCCGCCATCCCGCCGCCCACGGTCGAAGAGAAGAGTAAGAGTGATGTCGTCGAATCATCCGGCGCGTCGCCAGAAAAGGGCTTGCTGTCGGTCGAAATTTCCAGCGACCCAGCGGCAGGATCGCAAACGGAATTCCGCTCGGACGTTCCGAAACTTTATGTGCGCTGGAAAGGACAAGGCCTGCCGAAAGAAGCAAGGGTGCGCGTCGTCTGGATCGCCGAGGATGTCGGTGGACTCGTGGAACCAAACTTCGTTGTCGACGAATCTGAAACGGTCGCAGCAAGTCCGGACGCTTCCGCGCGTTTTACCCTCGCGCGGCCCGAGGATGGTTGGGCGGAAGGGAAATACCGCCTCGATGTTTATCTGAACGACGAAATCGCGGAAACGCTGCGCGTCCAGATCGTGAAGTGAACGGTAGAGAGCGCGTCAGTTGATTCTAACGACGGTGCCGATCGGAATCTCAGCAAAAAGCTTCCGTGCGGCTGCGGCCGGCAATCGGATGCATCCGTGTGACGCGGCGTAACGCGGGACGACACCTTCGTGCATGCCGAAATCGCGGCAGTTCAATCGCATAAAGTACGGCATCTCCACTTTGTAGATGGTTGAACGGTGGTCGCGATCCTTGTCCGTTACTACGTACTGACCAGGTGGCGTGGAGAAGCCCTT
>JBDUAZ010000134.1:0-9146 GCA_040004385.1 Chthoniobacterales bacterium
AAGAGGACGGTGATCGCAAGCGTGACGACGCAGCCCACGAAAACAAACCAAGGCCAGGCAATCTTCGGCCACCACTCGGGCATGAACCACCCGAATTTCCATTCGGCGGTGACTAACTTTCCAGTCAGCAGTGCGCCGAGATCGAACGCGGGAATCGCCACCTTGCACAAGACTAGAACGGACATGATGCCGACGATCATGCCGACAACATTTGCGCCGTCGGCTCCGCGAGTCCGCGTGAGCATACCGAGCAGAAAAACTGCGAGCAGCGCTCCATAGGTATAGCCAAGGATACCGATCGCGATCGGGATGATGGTAAGCTTGGCATCGTGGATCACGGCGTTTGCGGCCACGGTCGCGACGATGATCATGAGAACGCCGAACACCGCCGTGGAAATGCGGGCCGCGCGGATTGCCTGAACATCCGACGCGCCGGGACGAATATACGGGAGGTAAAAATCTTTTGTGAAGCTGGTCGCGAGTGCATTGAGGGCCGCGGAAGTCGAGCCCATCATCGTGGCGAATACACCGGCAATGATCAGGCCGCGGAACACCACCGGCATTTCGTGCATAATGTAATGTCCAAAAATTTCATTGTCGGCCGCAGGCACGGTCAATCCGGGAACGACTGCGTAGTAAACCGATAGCAGGATGCCTACGGTCAGAAATGCGATCGCGATTGGCAGATCCATGATGCCGCTGAGGATCAACGAGAGTTGTGACTTTCGATAATTCGGAGCCGTCAGCATTCGTTGCACCATGTCCTGATCGGTACCGTGAGTCGCCATAGTCAGCAGAGTAGAGCCGATGAAGGCGGCGAAGAGTGTATAGGGTTGCTCGAACATCGCTTTCATGGCAGTGCCGAAGGGCAATGCCGTATTCCAGCCGGTCTGAAAAAATTGAATCTTCTCCATCCCGCCGAGATTTTCTTTGACCGTTGCAAACCCTCCGGGAATGTGTCGGAGCAGGAGAAAGATTGCGAAGATTACCGAGCTGAACATCAGGACCGCCTGGATGAGGTCGGTCCAAACGACGGCCTTGATTCCACCGACCGCAGTATAAACCGTGGTGATGACAGTGACGAAAATGATCCCCCAGATGTATGTATTCAGGTTGACTGGGAGCGTCGGAAAAAGATAACGCCAGATCACCACCATGATGGCGCCGCCGAGGTAAAGACGGACGCCTATTCCCAGGACGCGCGTGAAGAGGAAGATGCCACTGGCCATGTTCTTGGTCCTGGTTCCGAACCGGACCGTGAGGAATTCGTAGACGCTCTGCACGCGATAGTCGTAGTACGGCTTGATGAAAGTGAACGCGACGATGATGCGCGCGAGGATGGTGCCGATAACCAGCTGTCCGTAAAAATAGCCTCGAGTCTTGAAACCTTCGGCCGGCGTGCCAAGAAACGTCGCCGCGCTTGTTTCTGCTGCGACAATCGAGGCCAAAACCGCCCACCACGGAATGGAGCGCCCGCCGAGCGAGAACTCCTGGAGATTTTTATTGCGCCGACCCGCCCAAAGCCCGAGCGCAACGATCCCGAAAAAGTACGCCAGAAGAACGACGGCATCGATAACTAAGCGTGAATTGTAGACAGATGACATTCGAAATTCTGGCAATAAAGGAGCGCTAGCGGAAACGAGCCAGGGTGGCCATTCGCGCCGACTTAGCTTCCAGAAATCCAGCCGAGCGGAAAGCGCAATCTTTCTGAAGCGTGGCTAACCGACGGGCGGTAGTTTGGAACGTGAAAGGCGTCCGGCCCGAGAAGATAGCGTGTCCCGACTTTGACCTCAGTTTGACGCTTCATTCCGGTCAGGTTTTTCACTGGCGACAGTGCGGCGACGGTTTCGTGGGAACAATCGATGAACTGCCGGTTTACGTGGAGCAACGAGGCGATCTTTTAGAAGTGACAGCGTCTTCCCGCCGAGGGTTTAAAGAACATCGGCAGGATGTTCCCGCTACGCTGCGCCGTTATTTCGCGCTCGACCATCCATTGTCCAAAATTTGTGCGTCTTTCCCTCGTGACGACGATATGCGCATCGCGGTTGAGTTTTGTCGCGGGTTGCGCGTGATTCGTCAGCCGGCCTGGGAATGTCTGGCGACGTTTATCACCTCCTCGATGAAACAGGTGGCGCACATTCGGCAAATGTCTCGCGCGCTCCGCGAGCGCTACGGAAAATCAAAGACGATCGTCGGCGAAACCGTTTACACATTTCCATCGGTGCAGCGCGTCGCGCAATTATCGGAAGCAGAACTGCGCGAATGCGCGCTCGGTTATCGCGCAAAGAATCTTTTGGCAACGGCGAAGCGGATCGCGAGTGGCGAAGCCGATATCGAGGCATGGCGAGCCTTGTCCGATGACGAGCTGCGCGCGCGATTGTGCACGCTTCCTGGCGTCGGTGCGAAAGTCGCGAACTGCGTGATGCTGTTTGCCTACGAGCGTCTCCGCGCATTCCCAATCGACGTCTGGATAGAACGTGTCTTGAAGGAAAAGTATTTTCTGCGGAAGCGAAACGTGACCGCAAAACAATTGCGCGATTTTTGCGCGAATTACTTCGGCGCGCACGGCGGTTATGCGCAACAATATCTTTTTCACCACGCCCGGATGACGAGGCCTCGGCGCAAGGCGGTGCAGCGGCGGGGCGCCGGCGCAAAGTTGTCACAGCAGGCGAAGTGCGGTACCGTTCCGGCGACTGGGGATGCGTAAATTTTCGCAGGGCGGGCGAACGGTCGGTGCCATTCATGTTGTTTAATCTCATCACGTTCGTGACCGCGCGCGCGTCTGCGTCGGCTGACGGATAGAAGATGGAACAAAAGCGAGAGCGAAAAAAACTTTGGTGGGCGATCGCGGCGTCAGTGTTCGTTCACCTCGCAGTCGCATACTCGCTCGCCGCATTCGGCAGCGCGTTTACTCCCGCGGCGGCGCCACTTGAGGAGGAAAAGCCAACGGAGTTGACCTTTGTAGATTTGGCGACGGCGACGCCACAGGTCACAACGCCACCAAACCCCGCATTCATCGAAACCGACCCTGCGAAGGAATCGAAAGAGAAGCCGGAGGAACAAACGTTTGAATCCAACGCGAATTCGATCGCGGCCAGCACTCTGCCGGCGGCGGGCGATGCGCCGTTGCCCACGCAGAAAGGAAAAGATCGGCCGTTTATGAATCTCGAGACGCACCAGTACTCGCTGCCGACGGAGGGAGAGACTGCGAGACCACAACCAAAAGAGGCAACAACTGCCGTAGTTCCGAAGCCCGTCGCAACGCCGAAATCGAAGCCATCGGAACCGCCTAAAGCCACGCCAAGTGTCGCGCCTGTTGCAACCCCCGAGCCGGAGCAATTCGCGATGTTAACCGCCACCCCGCCACCGCCGATCAGCACGCCCGGGGAAACGGACGCCACACCACCGCCAGAGGTCGCGGCATCCGCTGCGCCGACCGCTCCGCGCCCGCAACCCGAACGCCCTTCGTCCGCCTATCAGTCCCAGAAGGAGCAAACGCGGGTCACTGGCCGAATTACAAATCGCGGGCCATCGTCAGTGAATGCGGTAGCTACGCCACTGGGCCGCTACCAGAAGTCTGTTTATGACGCGATTGGTGCGCGCTGGTATTCCTACGTGCAGTCAAAAATGGACTTGGTCAGCATCGGCACTGCCAGTCTCCAAGCCGAAGTGGATGCGAAAGGGCATCTCCAAAATTTGCGAGTCGTCTCGAATAATGCGAACGAAGCTTTCGCCAACATCTGCTTGCAATCGTTTCAGGAGGCGCATCTTCCCCCCATCCCGCCGGAGCTGATCGCGTCGCTTCCGGATGGCAAGATGCTAGTGGAAATTTCCTTTAACATGCTGCCATGATCGCCGTGCGAAGCTAACGAAATGACAGACACAATTCACACCATGGTCTCCTTCTTCACTAAAGGCGGGCTTTTCATGTGGCCTCTGCTCGTCTGCTCGATCGTGGCGGTAACGACGATTATTCTGAGCACGCTCACGTTGCGCGAGAAGAAGGTGCTGCCTCTGATAATCGAAGGCGAAATCGAACGTCTCGTTCCGGGCGGCAGCGCAGAACGGCTCGCGCGGATCGCGAATAACGACAGCTCATCGCTCGCACGCATCGTGCGGGTCGCGCTACAAAATCTGCGCTGGCCTCGCGCGGAGAATATTGAGTCAGTGCAAACGCGAGCGCGCTATGAGCTGGTGCGTCTGGAACGCGGATTAATCGTGCTCGAAGTAATCACCGGCATCGCGCCGCTCCTTGGTCTCATCGGCACTGTCTCCGGACTTGTGCATGTCTTTTCCGGACTGGGCTTAAGCAGCGGAGCATCTGATACGAAAGCGGTCGCACGAGGAATTTCTGAGGCGTTGAATTGCACAATCTTTGGCCTCTCCATCGCGGTGCCGAGCTTGATCGGCTTCAGTTACTTCTCAAAAAAAGTCGAGGTGTTATCGGTCGAAATGGAATCACGCGTTTCAGACCTGATCGCGAAATGCTACTACGGCCGCGTCGCACGCGAAGATTCTCCATTGCCGCCTCAGATGGTAGCGACGTCTGCTGTGCCCAATGCGACGCGCGCTCCCCTCGCGCAATGACGTCGTTGCAATCGCACCAATGAAAATCGCGGTCCGCAAGCGGCGGGCGCCTTCCATCATCATTGTATCGCTCGTGGATATCCTCACGATTCTCCTGATCTTTTTTGTCGTCTCGACCACGTTTAAAAAAGACCAGCCGGAAGTTCAAATAAATCTCCCTGAATCGAAGACGTCGACGAACACGGATTCGGAGACGGAGCACGCGATTGTCAGCGTCGATCAGAACGACCAGATAAAGCTCGACGGCCGCGCGATCAATCCCGACGAACTTGAAGGTGCGGTCCGTGGATTGCCGACGCAACGCAGATCGACGCTGGCATTGCAGGCCGACAAAAAGGCTTCGTTTGGAACCATCATCAAAGTGATGGACGCGTTGAAGCTTGCCGGTGTCAAAAATCTGCCGGCGTTCACGCACGGTGAGCGATGAAACGGACAATCGTGCAGTACGGAGATCCAGTGCTCCGCGCAAAAGGACGGCGTATTGATAATGTGGACGAACAAATCCGCGCCCTCGCGAGCGATATGCTAGAGACAATGCGCGCGGCCAATGGCGTGGGGCTGGCTGCGCAGCAAGTCGGCGAAGCGCTGCAGCTTACGGTCCTCGACGTGTCCGCTGTGGAGGACCGTCCTAGCTCGCTCAAATTAAATGGCGAAGAGATCGATCCAAAGATCGCGATGCCGCTCGTGCTCTTAAATCCGGAATTAACGCTCACTGAAGAAGCGGAGCCGGGGACGGAAGGGTGTCTCAGTTTTCCGGATATCACGGCGGAGATTGAGCGCGCGATTTCCGTGAAGGGCGCGGCGGACACGCTCGACGGCTCGCGAATCGAAATCGAAGCGTCGGGTCTGCTCGCGCGTGCCTTACAGCATGAACTGGATCATCTTCACGGAATTTTGTTTATTGACCGGATGAGCTCGGTCGTCAAAGCAAGTTTATCGAGCCGACTTAAGCGATTACAGAAGGACAATAAACCGCATTAAACGCCGGAGAGGGCGAGTTTATCGCTAAATTCCTTTGTAGGTTACGGTGATGCTGCGGAAAAGATCCTTATCGCGCTGGGCGGAAAAATAGAAGAGCTCGAGCATCGTCCCGCCGACAATCCATTGATAGCCAACGAGCGTCTGGATCACATCCGAATCGTTGTCGCGGGAACGCGAAACAAGTTTGCCCGTTCCGAACTTCGCGTCGAAGTAGCGCCGGATTTCGCCCATCCGGTCGTTGTATCGCTCGATGCTCCAGTCTGGATATTCGTACTGCAACTCGACGGCAACCAGAGACGCGTCCCTGAACGAAAACAGCGTACGCTTCAGGCCCGGTTGCACCAGACCTTCGATTGTCCAGACATCCTTCCTCTCTTTTTTCTCGCGGCTCACGATTTTTGCTTTCGCGCCCACGAGCACCTTTTCGACACGCGTCATCGTATCGTTCCAGTGAAATCCGAATGGCGGCGGAATGTCGTCAGCGCCGCGCGCAACAACGGCCGAAATGAAAAGCGCAATCAGGGCAAGCGCGAAGAGCAGACGCGTTGGTCGTTGAGAACCGCTCATTTTGTCAGTTTCAATTGCTTTCTATCCTGATCTCCGCGCGGGAGCTCGCGATGCCGGGCTGAAACGTTGCGCGTGCGAGGCAATTCGGTCAAACCGCGCCCGGATACGCCAACAATGTTTTCAGGTGACCCATCGAAAGAGATTTTTCGTCAAGATTTTTTTGCTGCAAAACAAAAATAAAGTTCCGGTTTTTTCTTGTCGCCAGTTTTCGCCATTTCTAATCTCAAGCCGCTGGCAGGGAGGGAAAATCCTCCGTGTTAATAAGATGTGAACAGCTTCGGTCTTGCAGAAGGAGTTACCATAATGATACGAAAAGCCAGCGGAGCGCTGGGAGAGGAATCTCCCGCCGGAAGGTCGATTTGCCTAGACCGGCTATTTCCGCGAATTGGCGATTTTGCCTCGTATAGGATCGCTTTATTCACATTTTTTAAGCTTGGGGCATTTCGCTCGCGCATCGCGACGAAGGCGTTGAAACTTCAAGTTCCCTCGATAATCCCCCGCGGATTGCGCGCCGCGCGGGTTTCTTAACGCTGTTAACAAGTCGTATGGAAGAGAAATTTGCTCAGCTATGGCAGAAGCTGACGCTCGCGCTTAAACCCCACGTCAGCGCTGATACTTTTAAGCGCTGGTTTTCCGCCGTTCAGCTCGTCGGTCTGACTGAGGAGACGGTGACGTTTCGCGTTCCTAACAACATCTATCAATTCTGGATCGAAAGTAATCACATGACGGCTTTACAGGCGGCGATCGTGAGCGCATTCGGCGGTCCTCGTGCGGTGAAGTTCTCGACAACAGCGGAGGGCTCCGCGAAATCAGCGGAGTCTGATCTTGATCTCCCCCCGGTGGAGGAGCCAGCGCTGGAATCCGCTCGTGACGCAAAACAAATTGGCGCCGCACTCGGCTTGAACCCGCGCAACACTTTCGAATCCTTTGTCATCGGACCGAACAACGAAATCGCACATGCGGCCAGCCTCGCTGTCGCGCAGTCTCCCGCGCGAACGTACAACCCGCTCTTCATCTACGGCGGCGTAGGTCTCGGCAAAACGCACCTGATGCAGGCGATCGGTCAGTACGTCGCGACGAAAAAGAAAGGCGCGAAGGTGATGTACCTTTCGAGCGAGCTCTTCATCAACGAATTCATCGACGCGATACAGCACAACAACCTCGTAAAATTTAGGAAGCGTTATCGGCAGGCAGACTTGTTGCTGATCGACGACATCCAATTTCTCGGCGGAAAGGAACGATCGCAGGAGGAATTCTTTCACACCTTCAACACTCTCTTTGACGGGCATAAGCAGATCGTACTTTCGAGCGATCGGCCGCCATCGGAAATCGCGAATCTGGAGCATCGTCTCGTCTCGCGCTTCGAATGGGGACTCACCGCGGAACTACAGCCGCCCGATGTAGAAACGCGCATGGCGATTCTGCGCAAAAAAGCGCGCACACTTCACATCAAGTTGCGCGACGACGTTTTCGAATTTCTCGCCAACCGGATTCGCACAAATGTCCGCCGCCTGGAAGGGGCGCTTATGCGAGTTGCGTCGTTCGCTTCCTTGAGCGGGAAGGAGCTGACGAGCGAAGTGATCGAACATTTGCTCAAGGACATTCTCAATGAGGAAGCGCGACATGCTGTTACGATCGAACAGATCCAGAGGCGCGTGGCCGAGCACTTCGATGTTCGGCTTGCCGACATGACGAGCAAACGGCGACCGGCGAACATCGCGTTCCCTCGACAGATCGCGATGTATCTGGCGCGTGAATTGACCAAAGCGTCGCTGAACGAAATCGGTGACGCGTTTGGTGGACGCGATCACGGCACCGTCTTGCACGCGTGCAAGCTGGTGAAAAAGCGAATGCGCGAGCAGGACAACATTCGCCAGACAATCACCTTCATCGACAGCGCGCTGCAGCGTTGATATCTGGGACGAAGCGGCAGGCAGGGCGACTTTGCGGTTGCCGAATAAAATTCGAAGCCTTACATCTTAGCTTCCGTCCTCGTTATGAAATTTAGCGTCACGAAAGAGAAGTTGCTTGAAGGATTGCAGCAGGTGCAAAACGTCGTCAGCACCCGCACGACTCTGCCGATTTTATCCAACGTGCTCATGCAGGCATCGGGTAATGAAGTTCACCTAACGACAACCGATCTTGACGTCGGCGTGCGCGGAAGCTGCGAGGCAAACGTGGAAAAGGAAGGCGCGACGACTCTGCCTGCGCGGCGTCTTTTCACGATCATTCGCGAACTGCCGTCCAGTGAAATCCAGATTGAAGTCGACGGAAAAAACGCGGCATCGATTCGCAGCGGTCAAAGCTTTTTCAAAATACTCGGTCTTCCCGAAGAAGAATTTCCGCCACTGCCAAAGTTCGACAACGCCAAGGTCGTCACCATCCGGCAGAAAGATTTGCGCGATGGGCTGCGCAAAACCTCCTACGCGATTTCGACTGACGAAACGCGTTACGTTCTCAATGGGCTGCTTTTTAGTTTCAAAGAAAACAAACTGACGCTTGTCGCGACGGATGGCCGGCGGCTCGCGATGGTCGACATCGAACTGGAATTCCCACGCAGCCACGAAGCAGACATCATCGTGCCGACGAAAGCCGTAACGGAGTTGCAGCGACTGCTGGCTGAGGATGGTGACGTGAAGGTAAGCGTCGGAAGCGGCCAGATCGCTTTCGAGTTGAACAATACGCTCCTCGTTTCGAAATTGATCGAGGGCAATTATCCTAATTATCGCCAGGTCATCCCGGCTGAGACGAAAGAGCGCGTTACGCTTGAGCGGGAGACTTTTTTAAATTCGCTCCGCCGCGTCTCATTGCTTGCGAGCGATAAGTCGAATTCGATCAAGCTGAATTTTTCAAAGAACAATATCGATATCACTGCCAATACGCCCGAAGTCGGCGAGGCAAAAGAGTCGTTGCCGGTCTCCTACAAAGGTCGCGAGTTCTCGATTGCGTTTAATCCCGAGTTTTTCATGGCGCCACTGCGGAACCTGACCGAGGACGAGGTGTTTCTCGAT
>JBDUAZ010000092.1:0-9115 GCA_040004385.1 Chthoniobacterales bacterium
CCCTCGACCAGCGCCTTGTCACTGCGGCGCTGATTGATCACAAACGTGTTGTTGTCGCCGAGTTTCGCCCAAGGACCGCGCGGCACTTCGCCGAACTCAACAAACTTCCAGTCCGTCACGTCGGTCTCACTCAGTCCGAGATAGTCTCGCACCGCAGGCGAGACATCAAGGCCCGCGCCTTTGTTCAAATTCCGCTTCGGCCGTTCGTTCCCAAATACATATTGCCAGTGATCAGTGCGAAAAGGTCCCGCATCTTCCCACTGAGCGTAGGCAACCTTGTTTCCTTTGCGGATCGCAATCCAGCGCCCCTTGCAAACTGATGTCGCAGGACCCTGATACGCTGTTTTAAACCAAGGCACTACGCTCGGGGCTTCCCGACGATGTCCTGTCGATGCCTTGTCGTTGTATGGGAGGGCACAATAAAATGGATTTTGGTGCGGCGTGAATTTAACCGGTCTGAAATCGCGACGATTTTCCGCCTTCGGATCGTCGAAACCGCCATAATTTCTTGTCCAATCTTTGTCCCATGAACTCGCCCGGTTCGGGACCGGGTTGTTCCCGGTCGGCAGTTCTCCAATCCAGAAGACTGTCGTAACGATTTCTTTTTTCCATTCAAAGCTCTGAAGCGCGGTGCGCACCGGGGAGGGATCACTCTTAGGCGTTCCATAGGGGTCGACATTCAACAGGAGATTTTCCGCCGATTTGCTCGCATTCTTTCCAAGCCTCACCTTCACCTCAGGAACGCGCGTCGGTACGGCTTCTGAAAACAGGTATGATGCTGTCGATAAAAGCAGCGCAAATGTGTAAGTGATGGTCCTGGGTTTCATATCAAAGCACGCCACGGCAATGGCGGCTGCGCTGCGAAAGCGTCTAATAATAAAATCGCCATCAGGACGCGGTCTGCGCGTCTCCGACACTCGATTTCGGTGTGCGAGAGAGCGGCGTGCCCTCTCCAAGTTGGAAAGCTATCTTGATGGAGTGAAAAGTCAACTCGACGACGATCGTAAGCCGTTGCTGATCCATTGCAGCCGAAATACAGCCGCGACGCGAAAACACTGTTCGCACTCGAACGAAATGCTCATCCTCCGGCGGTGATCTCAAGACGCTGCGCCCTCGTTTGTTTGCTGTTTTTCGCGGTCGGTGTTCTGGCGGAAGCGCAGACCTCGCCCTGGCCCTTCCCGTCGAGCAGTGCGGCTCCGCCAGGCTTCCCACGGAATTCCATCACCGCCACGTTCTGGAACATTCAATGGTTTCCAGGCCGCCGGCCGAACGCCTCCGATGCCGAGCAGCAACGGCAGATCAGCGAAGTGCATCGTGATATTGCGCAGCTGACGCCTGATGTGTTTGGAATGGAGGAGGTTCGCGACACCGCGCATGCCGCTCTAGCCGTGCAGCCGCTCGCCGGCTTCAAGGTAGATGTTTGTTCGAATTTCCCGCCGCGCGAAGGGCAAACGGAGGCCCAGCAGGTTGCGATCGCGAGCAGGTTGCAGCCGATCAGCGCGTGGGCGGAAGCATGGAAACCTGGCGGCGCCATCACTCCGCCGCGTGGTTTCGCATTCGCCGCCTATCAGCTCGCGCCGAAAAATATTCTGCTGGTTTACGCCCTGCATTTGAAAAGCAACCGCGGCGAGATTCACGAAGACATGCGCATCCGCGAGGAGTCGATGCGCCAGCTGCTTTCGCACATGACCGCGATGAAAGCGGCTTACGCCAAGCTCGGCGCGCTGACATGGATCGTCGGCGGCGATTTCAATACTGCGCCCGATGATTTGCGATTCGCTGGCGAGAAAACGATCTCCGATCTCAGCGCGAGCGGTTTCAACTGGAGCTGGCAGAATGTCGCACTCGCAGCACGCATCACTATGCCACCGGACCGGCGATTTCCTGCTGCGTCCTTCGACCAGATTTTTTACCGTGGCGCGACTCTCGCGCGGGCCTGGGTAGCGCCGACCTCGCCGAAATCAAGCGATCACCGCGCGGTGAATGTTGTCCTGAATGTGGCGCCGTAGTAGCGGGGTCCGCCGTTATCCTGAGCCGCACAGATGGCGAAGAACGTCTCCACTCGCGATGAACTCCACCATTCTGGGAATGGCCGCAGCTGACGCTAATCCAAAAACTTCCCCGGATTCAGAATTCCGTTCGGATCCAGCGTGTGCTTGAGCGCGCGGTGCAATTCGCGTGAGACATCGCTCGTCGCGAGCGGCCACCACCGTTTTTTCGCGAGGCCAATCCCATGCTCGCCCGTGATGACACCGCCCCACGCGAGCACTTGCTGAAATAAATCGTCGAGCGCGCGCTCTACCTGATCGCGCACCGCCGGTTCCCGGTTATAGCGATCAGCCATAATGTTCACGTGAATGTTTCCATCGCCCGCGTGACCAAACGTGGCGACAGGAAAGCCGTACTTCGCGCGAAGCCGCCCGGCAAATTGCACTAGCTCCACCAGGCGACTCCGCGGGACAACGATATCTTGATTTAATTTTGTGAGACCAGTCGCGCGCAACGAATTACTGAATTCGCGACGCAGCGCCCAGAGCTTTTCGGAGTCAGATTCAACCGTTGCCACTTCCACGTAGTTCGGATTGCTCCGCGCAATGAGTTCGCGGAGCATTCCGATCTCGACCCGCACGGTTTCTGCCTGGCCGTCCACATCTACGAGCAGGTGTGCATTTCCCACCGGCACCGTCGCGTTACCACAATCCCTACGAGCTGCTTCGAGCACAAAATCATCCGCAATCTCGAGCGACGACGGCAAGAACCCTTCGGCGAAAATCTGTTGCACCGCCGCAGCCGCTTCCTGCATCGTATCGAACGCTGCAGAAAGTGTCGCGCGCGCCGGCGGATGCGGAATCAAGCGCAGCATGATCTCCGTCACCACCCCGAGCATTCCTTCGGAGCCCACGAACAGGCTGGTCAAATCAAATCCCGTTTTGTTTTTGTGCACGCGACCGCCAGTTTGCAGCACGTCGCCATTTGCCAGCACCACTTCCAGCCCGATCACATAATTTCGCGTCACCCCGTATTTGAGGCAACGCGGCCCACCGGCGTTCGTCGCGACATTGCCGCCAATCGTGCAGTTATCGAGGCTCGCAGGGTCGGGCGGATAGAAGAGCTTTTGCTTCCGCACCTCCGTCTGGAGTTGGCCGGTAATAACGCCGGGCTCAACGATCGCGACCGCATCTGCGAAACTAATCTCCTTAATCCGGTTCATGCGCGCCAGGGACAACGCAATCCCGCGTCGCACCGGCACGCATCCGCCGACATAGCCGTAGCCGGCGCCGCGAGCGGTGACCGGAATTTTTCGGGCATTCGCGAACCGCAGAAGCGTTATTACCTGCTGCGTCGTCTCGGAATAGACGACGACCTCCGGCTCCGTGCTCGCGAACCACTTGTCGCCCGAATGCGCCGCAAGCGTTTCCGCGTCGTCAGCGACGATGTGCTCGCCTAACAACTCGCGCAACTCATCGGCGATACTCGTGCTCATGTCCGTGATCGTAATCGTTTGGACGACGATTGGTAGGGCGAGACTCCGTCGAGTCCCTCGGTCGTCTGTCAGGCTCGAGAGAGTCTCGCCCTGCCGACAACTACGGGAGCAATTACGATCACGAGGTTGTCACATCCCCATGATCTGGTAACCGCCGTCGACGTAGATAACCTGCCCGGTTATCGCGGCGGCTCCCTCGCTCGCAAGAAAAACTCCTGCCGCACCGAGCTCCACGGGATCGCAACTGCGTTTCAGCGGCGCATGTTCCTGATAATGCTTCAGCATCGTGGTGAACCCCGCAATACCGCGCGCGGCGAGTGTGTTTACTGGTCCGGCCGAGATGCAGTTTACGCGGATTTTTTTGGGCCCGAGATCGTATGCCAGGTAGCGAGTGCTCGCTTCGAGAGATGCTTTGGCGACGCCCATCACGTTGTAATGCGGCATGACTTTCTCGGCGCCGTAATAGGTCATCGCGACAATGCTGCCACCGTTCGTCATGAGCGGCGCTGCTTCTCGCGCGAGCGCAACGAGCGAATACGCGCTGATGTCGTGCGCCGTCCGAAAGGCCTCGCGTGTCGTGCTGAGAAAATCACCTTCGAGGGCCTCTTTCGGCGCAAACGCAACCGAATGCAGCATCAGATCAATGCGATCGCCTTCCCCCCTCACCTTCTGAAAAAACTCGGAGATCTGCGAGTCATCTGAAACATCGCAGGGATACAAGGGCGTGCCTTCGCCAAACTCAGCGACAAGCTCCTCGACGTTCTCCTTCAACCGCTCACCCTGATAATTAAAAATCAGGCGAGCGCCCGCCGCAGCCCAGGCCTTCGCGATTGCCCACGCGATGCTGCGTTTATTGGCCACTCCGAAAACGACGCCAATTTTTCCTGCCAGAATCTGGTCCGCCATAACTCGGAGACGATACGCAGGTTTGGGACGCAGCCAACATCGCGGTCGACGCCGCTAACTCACCCGATTTATTTCGGGACCGTCGCAGTGCGGAGAATGGGGTAAAGATTCAGCCGCTCGTCCCAGGAAGGATGCCGCCGCATGAAGAATTGCAATCGCGCCGTGGGCGATTTAGCAAAGGCCGGATCATCGCGAAGTTTTTTCTGGAACTCGGCGTTCAGCCCCGGATTTCCTGCCAGCTGCTCTCGCGCTACTTCTTCGGCGACGTAATCCTCCATGTATTCCTTCAGCTCGAACGCGATATTAAATTCACCCCACGCAAGCAGCGAATCCGGGGCGCGCGCTTCCAGTATGGCCATGACGAGCCGCGCCTTCGCCTGCGCGATCGGCACGAAGAGCGCGCCCGGGAGCAAATCGCGCGTCTCGGGTTTCCAAACGCCCTCGACCGCAAGCGCTTGGTGATTTTCGAACGATTCGGAAGCGAACTTTGTTTTCTCGACGCGAAAGGTTTCAACTGCTGCGTCCCGCTGTGGCGAATTCAAGACTCGAAATTCGATGCCCTGCTGCTTCAGTTTGGGGGCCAGCCAGCTCGCATACGCCACCGGCACCAGATATCCGACGGCGGGCGCAATCGCGGTCATGGTTGCTTCCAGCTCGTCGCGCAGCGGCAATTTCCAGATTTGCGGCTTCGTCTCGTCATAACGCACCATGATCGTTCCGGAAATGTCGGATGGGGTGCGCGTATATTCGTAGCCGCGGAACTCTATGGTCCGCGATTTCTCGGTTACCGCGAAATCGAGCGGCACATCCTGACCGCCAAGCCGCGCGGCGCGCGCATCAGCTTCGCGCGCAGTCTTCAGCCAATCCGCGCCATGTTGCCCGACCTGGTCGAGAACGGAGACGATCGCGTTGCGTGTGATCCGCACGCGCGTCGCATAATCCTTCCACGAGTGCGTTTCCACGAGCATGCCGAAACGATTGCGCAGCTGAAAATAGCCATTTGAAAAACGTGGTGGCGGAACATTATCTGCGAATCCGGACGCGGGATCGTCAGCTCTGACAAACGCCGGATAAAACGGCAGCGGCAGCGAACCTTGCGCGGCAAGATCGGCGATGACCGCGTCACGAAACGCCACACCGATCGTCTGCAATTCGATGTCACCCGAGCGCGCCGGATCGACCTGAACCGAGACGTCGTGTTCAAACTTCGCGCCGTCGGTGACATGCAGGTCAATACAGGCGAGCGGATCCCATTCGTTCACGAGTCGCAGCATCGCCTGCATCTCCGGCGTATCGGCCTTCACATAATCGCGATTGAGATTGAAATTTTGCGCTGTCGTGCGCCAGCCCATCTCTTCCGGACCGCGCTGATTCGGCCGGTTCCAGCCGCGGAAGCGTTCGTGGCCGTCGACATTGAACACCGGCACGAAAATGAGGACTTGTTTTTCGAGCGCCCCCTTCGCGCTCCGATTTTCGAGCGTCTCACGCAACGCCAGGAAGCCTGCGTCCTTGCCGTCGATTTCCCCGGCGTGTATCCCCCCCTGCACGAGCAGCACCGGCAGGGCGCGCTTCCGCGCCTCGGCGGCGGTCAACGCGCCGGTGCGTGACGCAATGAGCGCGAGCATCGGCCGCCCCTCCGGCGTGCGACCGAACTCCACGACGCGCACATTTTGCGGGTAGGCTTTTTCAAACGCGCTACAGAGCGCGATCACCTCATCGTAACGCCCAGTTTTTTGGAAACCAGAGCGCTCTGCTACAGTCGTCAGGCCGTCCGGTACTGCCGACGCAAGATGGGCAAATGCAAAGCTCGCAAAGGTAAAAGGCATGAGAACGCGACGGAACAACCGCTTCCCTAGCGTCGACAAAACCGTGACGCTCACGCCTTCGACCATTGTTGCGCCAGGATAGGCCTTTGCGCCAGCGCGTGGGCTAGCACGCGATCGCGTGACGGCGGCAAACGCCCGAGAGCATTTCCCAGAGCGCGTCCAGCACGCGATCGACGCTGGCCTTTACCGAAACCGCGTTCTGTTCCGTGATGTGCTTCCGCAACATCGCGCGCTCCGCCGCGGAATGTTCGCGGTCCGCCTCGATGTGCACACTGAAATATTCGTAAGCACGAGGTTCGGTGAAGCCGTAGTGCTTCTTCAATCCTTCGATCTTAGATTCGGAAACCGCCGGGATTTGACTTTCGTAGGCGTAGAGGGCGCCCAAGCCATCTGCTGTTTCGCCTTTCGAGCAGACATCGCGAAACGTCTCAATCAGCGCCTTCGTCTCCGGCCGCTTTTCTGCGGTCAAAACTTCACGGCGTGAACTGCCGAGCGACTCCGCGAACTGCAGCCAGAGCTCTGGGTGATTCGGGTCGCCTGCTTCTTCGTCAATCAGGTTGGCCAGGACTTGCTTCCGCGTTGGCTGATCTTCGCACTTGCTGTGCACGGCCGAGAGGTAGGTCGGAAAGGCCGCGACATGGTGATAATATTGCCCGGCGTAATCTTGCAGCGTTTCCTGGCTCAGCTCACCGCGCGTCCAGGCGAGATAGAACGGATGGGTAAGGAGGTGCCTGGCGGCGATTTGTCTGTCAATGCTGTCGAGGTGCTTATTCATTTGGTAGGTTGAAGGAAGCGAACATTTTGCCGGACATTCTTCCGAAACGCCATCCTATTTGTTGTTTTGCAGAAGGTGCTTGATTCCGCGAATCGGAATCACCACCCAGGCCGGACGATTGTTCAATTCGTAGCCGACTTCATAAACAGCTTTATCCAGCAGATAAGCTTCGAGCAGTACTTGCAGATCCGGTTCGCGGTCGGGGATGAACGCCGCTCCTCTCGTTTTCTTGAGATAACTTTGCAAAAACACGCTGCCCATCTGCCGATACCAGAGATCTGCCCAATGTTCGAGAAACGGAATGTCCTCCGCACGCATCGCCGGCTGCCAGAGCGCGCTATAGGCTGCGTATTGAAATGATCGCATCATGCCGGCGACATCCCGCAGCGCCGAGCGCTTGAGTTTTCGTTCGCTCAAGGCACGCGCAGGCTCACCCTCGAAGTCGAGGATCACGAAATCCTTGCCGGTATACAGTGCCTGCCCGAGATGATAATCGCCGTGAATCCGGATTTTAACCGCAGCGGACCGGTGATCGAGAATGCGCTGCTCATGCGCGAGGATTTGGTTTTCGGTCGCGAGCACTTCCTCCGCCTCGGCGCGGAAACTTTCCGGCAATGTCGGCAATTTTTTCTCGAGCAAATCAAAGGCGCGTCGCAAGGAAGCGCGCATTGTTTGATAGACGGAGCGTTGCGAGAGCGCGTTGAACGGCTCCGGCGCAAACGCCCGATCGTCTGGTTCTGACGCGAGTGCGAGATGCAACTCCCCAGTACGCTTGCCGAGCAGTTTGGCTTTCGCCGCGTAGACGCCGCCGATTAATTCCCCGAGGAGCGGACCGGGGGAAGCAGACGCTTTCTGCAGGTCCGCTTTTCGCGCGAGCACGCGCTCGTAATAGCGGCCAACCGCATCAAGGGTCAGCTCCCACGCATCCCCTTCGTTCGTCGCCGCGGTTTGGAGGAGACACACAACGGTCGGTTCGCCTTTTGAGCGCAAATATTCGATCGCGCCAGCAAATGACGGAACGTGCGCAAAGTTTCGCCGCTCCGACAAAAACCGCGTAATCTCTACGTCGGGGTTTACGCCGTCCTCGAGCTTTCGATAAAGCTTCAGAAAATATTTGTTTTCGAAGAGCATTGACGAATTGCTCTGCTCGGCACTGAGCACGTGTGACGCCGGAGTTGCTCTATCATCTAACAACGCCGACCCGCGGACTCCACGAAGAGTTCCACTGCGACCCTTCCATTCCGCGCCGGCGGCGATCGCTGCGAAAAGTTGATCCCGGAATGCGCCGTCCCAAATCGCATCGTGCAACACCACTTCATCTGCTCCACCGAGGCGCGCGATGACCGCGTGCGGGGCTGCTACCTGCAGGGCGCGCGCTGCGTCACCGGTCGCGACCTCGACGGCAAGCGCGTACGTTTCGGGGTTGCCATCGGCGTAAGTGATTTCCAGAAACCAGAACTCAGCGCCGCGTCCGGGCGCGACCGGCACCTGCTCGATCACGCGCAGCTCGCGAATCGATCGCGCTTTTCCGCCGAACCACCGGCAGTGGTGCACGTAGTTCGGCAGGATATCGCGCTCAAAACGCCCGCGTAAGCCTTCGGAAAGCATTAAAGGCAGTGCCGGTGCGTTTTCGATCGTTGGAATGATTCGTTCCTGCGACTGCGTTTTCTGAGGCTGTGGTCGAAGCGCAAACCAGTAGTGCGAATGCGGTCCCAGCGTGACGGGATACGGCACCTCTTTGATCGCCGGAAAATAGTTTTGGCTGAACAGCTCCATGAGCCTGGAGCCGGCAAAGCGCGAGAGATCGAGCTCCACCGCCTGTGAAAAACGCGACAGATTCACGATCACGAGAATCGTCTCGTCTTCGTGCTTCCTGAGAAACGCGAGGACCTTTGAGTTTTCAGGAAACAAAAACTCGAGCGAGCCGCGCGAGAAGGCCTTGAAATTCTTGCGCATCGCGATCATGCGCCGCATCCACCAGAGCAGTGACGACAGATTTTTCTGCTGGTTTTCGACGTTAATCGCTTCGTAGTGGTACTCCGGGTCGATCGTGATCGGCAGATACAACTGCTGCGGGTTCGCTTTCGAAAAACCGGCATTGCGATCGGGGCTCCATTGCATCGG
>JBDUAZ010000100.1:0-2629 GCA_040004385.1 Chthoniobacterales bacterium
TGAATTTCGGAAATCCCTACAAGCCCGAAAATTTCTGGCAACTGCGCGAAGCGGTTGAAGGAGTCGCGGAGACCTGTCGCGCCTTCGGAACGCCGGTCGTCGGCGGGAACGTCTCTCTATATAATGAGAGCCCGGCCGGTGTAGTCGATCCGACACCGACAGTCGCGATGGTGGGATTGATCCACGAGGAAGCACATATCACCACCCAGTTTTTCAAAACCGAAGGCGACGTCATTATTCTCGTGGGCGGACTCGGCGACGAACTAGGCGGCTCGCATTACCTCAAAGTTTGTCATGGACGAAAAGAAGGGTTGCCGCCGCGCCTCGATATCGAACATGAACTCGCCGTGCAAAACTCCGTGCGCGAATTGATCCGAACCGGCCTGGTGAAGAGTGCGCATGACTGTTCCGAGGGCGGTCTGGCTGTTGCCCTGGCCGAGTGTTGTTTCAATTCTGAGAAGTTGCTCGGCGCGGCCGTCGAACTTCCCACTGCAGAAGCGCGGACGGATCAACTTCTCTTCAACGAATCCCAGTCCCGGATCGTCATCTCTGTTCGGCCAGCAGCGGTGAGCGAGGTTCAGTCTTTGATCCAGTCTCGTGGCGTAACGTCGAATATCATTGGCCACGTCGGCGGTGACCAGTTGCGTATGCGTGCAAACGGTTCCGATCTGTCGTGGGCGCTTGAGGAGCTGCACGACGACTGGTATTTTTCGATCGAGCGGGCGCTGCAAGCCGGATCGCCTGTGACTCAAAACGCCCGCCTGTGACGGGAATGTTTTCCGGCCATTGAATCCAGTCCGAAGCTCGCTGATGCTTTCATCGCAGTGACTTCCGCTATGACGCATTACGAACCTGCCGATCGCGCTGTATTCCCGCAGCACGAGTGCGGCATCTTTGCAGTTTTCGGTCATCCCAATGCAGCGGTGCTTACGTATTACGGCCTCTTTGCCCTGCAACATCGCGGGCAGGAAAGCGCCGGAATTGTCACAACCAGCGGCCCGGGTGCGACGTTCCAATTGCATCGCGATATGGGCCTCGTCTCGCAGGTTTTTGGCGCGGATGAACTGGAACGCTTGAAAGGCACGTGCGCCGTCGGCCATACCCGCTACTCGACCACTGGATCGAGCACACTGAAGAATGCGCAACCGTTCGTGGTTGATTGCTTTCGCGGCCAGATCGCGATCGCGCACAACGGCAATCTGATAAACGCTAGCGTCCTTCGTGACGAACTGGAGCGGCAGGGCTCCATTTTTCAAACGACTGCTGACAGCGAAATCATTCCGCATCTACTCGCCCAGCCTCCCAAAAACGGCGGCAACCCGCTCGCGGTTTTGCGACGTCTGGAAGGTGCGTTCAGCCTCATTATCATGAGTGAGCGCGAAGTAATTGGGGTGCGCGACCCGTTTGGATTTCGCCCGCTAGTACTTGGTCGGCTGGATGGCGCCTACATCCTCGCGTCCGAAACGTGCGCGTTCGATCTCATCCATGCTGAATTTATCCGCGAAGTTGAGCCCGGCGAAGTGCTCATCATTAGCGAAGATGGGCTCCGCTCCGAGTGGCCCTTCCGCGATGAACAGCAGGCCTTTTGCATGTTCGAGTACGTCTATTTCGCGCGCCCCGACAGCATCATGGGCGGCGTGAACGTCGCAAAAGTCCGCACCGAAATGGGACGCGAGCTTGCGAGAAGATTTCCCGTGGATGCGGACATCGTCGTGCCGGTTCCCGACTCAGGAAATTACGCGGCACTCGGCTTTGCGCACGAGTTGAATCTTCCTTACGAGCACGCCTTTGTTCGTAATCACTACATCGGCCGCACATTTCTCCAGCCGAGCCAGCTCATCCGCGATTTCGATGTGCGAGTAAAACTGAATTTGATCAAAGAAGCCGTGCAGGGAAAACGCGTCGTGGTAGTCGATGATTCGATCGTTCGCGGGACGACCGCGCGAGCACGCGTCGTCAACCTCCGCGAGGCTGGGGCGAAAGAAGTGCACATGCGCGTGAGCTGTCCGCCGCACCGCTTCGCGTGTCATTATGGGATCGATTTTCCCGATCCTGAAAAGCTGATCGCGAACCAGTTGTCGATGGAGCAGATTTGCGAATATCTGGGCGTGGACAGTCTCGGATATCTTGATGTCGAGGGGATGGTCCGCGCGACCGGCAAGCCGATAAATCAATTCTGCCTCGCCTGCTTCACCGGTAATTACCCACTGCCGGTCGATCCGGAGCTCGACAAATTTATTATGGAAAAACGTGAAGGCCGTTCCAAAGCTCTCGCCGAGGAAGAAACGCATCCGACGTTGTTCGCGGATTTGAAGTGATCGCAGAGCGCGATCACATGTTTTTAGGCGAGGCGAGATGACAAAGAAGGCCTACGCGCGGGCCGGCGTCGACGTTGATCTCGGTAACCGCGTCAAGCAGCGGATCCACGGACTCGTCAGGCAAACGCACGGGCCGGAAGTGCTGGGAAAGATCGGGGGATTTGGCGGATTGTTCGCGCCGAATTTTTCCGGGATGCGCGAGCCGGTTCTGGTGGCAAGTGTCGATGGAGTAGGAACCAAGCTGAAAGTCGCATTCGCTCTGAACCGGCACGACACGGTCGGCGCCGATCTCGTAAACCATTGCGTAAACG
>JBDUAZ010000021.1:0-8797 GCA_040004385.1 Chthoniobacterales bacterium
GGCGATGCGTCGGCATTTCCTGTCATAGGATACATCGGCGGACACACGAATATGAACGTCGCCTTCCTCGTTGTCTCTGGAATGATGCTGCTCGCTGGCGTGCTCTGGCTAGTGGGAATGAAGTATCTTGCCGCTGACACTGCGGTCGTCGAAGCGGCATCTTCGAGCTAAACGCTCAATTGAGCAAAAAAACAGCGGGAGCGACCATTGGCCACTCCCGCTGTTGCAGGAACTTTCGCGCGCTTAGCTTGCGCGCAAATTCAGGTTAGGGCTCGGTCGGCTTTGGGCTGGCGTCGGCGTCAGCATCAGTAGAATGCTTTTTCGCGGCTTTCCCAGCGGCCTTGTCGGCCGTTTTGTCGATCTTCGTGTCGGCCTTTTCAGTTGTTCTGTCGATTTTCTCCGCAGCTTTATCCGCGGTCTTTTCGTTTTTCTCCGTGGCCTTGTCGGCTGTGGATTCCACCTTGGTCGCGCTCTTGCCTGCCGCCGCCGCCGCCGGACTGGAGGTTGTCGCAGAAGTGGTGCCGCTCGTGCTCGTGCTTGTTGAGACCGAAGGGCTCATGTGAGGTGTGCCTACCGGCGACGTCGAGGCCTTGGGCATTGGTTTCACTGTGGCACTGACGGAAGGAGATGTGACCGGCGATGCCGAAGCGCTGGCCCTTGTGCTTGCGCTCGTCACGGGAATTGCCGTTGCTGACAACGTTGCCGTTGAAGAAACCGAGGCGCTCGGTGCAGCACTCGCGGTTGTCGAAGCACCGTATCCCGTGGTCGTCGTAGTACCTACTCCAGACGTGCCTATTCCGGTGGACACACCGACGCCGCCAACACCCACGCCTACGCCGAACGTCGGAACTGGGACGCCGTAGTAGCCGTAGACGTTGTTCAGATAATCGGTGCGGCTGTATTCATCGACGCGCGACGCTTCCCATACCGGGGCGTTGTAGATTCTTTCGCGATCAACGCGCACCGTGTAACTGCGTGAGTCGGTTCCCGGAGTGAAAACATTCCAGGGAACGGCGACGGTTTTGGTGGTCGTGGTGCGGCTGCTGCTGCCGGTTCCGCCTGTAGAAAGAACGGTATAAGCCATGCAACCAGTGTTCTTATCGAGAACGACGTCTTTAATGGTCCCAATCTCTTCACCAGTAGAAGTTCTCACGGCCGAACCGATCACCGTGCTCGTGGGCATGTAATTGGTTGTCGTGGTTTTAGTCGTGCTTTGGGTCTGAGCGATTGCTGGAGCCGCGGCGAGACCGATGACGGCCAACGATGCTCCTAGTAGAATGAATTTTTTCATAAGTGGTAAGACTGACGCGAGGAGACGCTGCGTTATTCAGCATCATCCACTCCAATGGTTCGTGGACGCAACGCAGCTTGGACGTGAAAGTTATGCACTTCTCGCAGTTGGCGGCGGTGGATTGCGCTTGTCTTCCTGTCTTCTCGGACGTGAAGTCGTCCCCCCAGGTCTTTTCGGTCAAGCCATGAGAACGGACGCCGCCTCACCTAGTGACATTTTTCTCGAAGCGCTCGCGCGAGAATATCCGAATCGTGACGCTGTCCTCGCGCGGATCGCGCTCTTGCGAGCCGTGCTGACGTTGCCGAAAGCGGTCGTCCATATAATCAGCGATGTCCACGGTGAAGCGGAGAAACTGAAACATGTGGTGAACAATGGCTCTGGTGGCCTGCGGGTGCTCGCGGAGCAGTTGTTCGGCGCTCAGTTGCAGGCGGTCGAACTGATCGAGCTGCTGAACTTCATCTATTATCCGCGCGAAAGCTGGGCTGCGCACGCCGATCAGACCGTCCAGCCCGGCGCGCGCCGCGCGCTTGTGGATCGACTCGTCCGACGTGAGGTCGAAGTGCTTCGCGTTTTGGCGCGACGTTATGACGTGGCGGCGATCGAACACATTTTGCCTGCTGCATACGCTCCTCTTTTTAAGGAATGGATTTTCGCGCGCGAATTGCAGCGGTCCGATAATTTCATTGCTTCGACGCTGGCCGAATTCACGAAACGGCGTGGCGAGCTCGAGCTTCTTCGCTGGCTCGCCCGATCAATCCGAAATCTGTTTGTGCGTGAGCTGATTATCGCAGGTGACCTCGGTGATCGTGGCCCGCGAATCGACGGCGTGATCGATTTCGTCATGCATCAGCCGAATGTCGCCATCACCTGGGGGAATCACGACGCGTCCTGGATGGGCGCGTGTCTGGGCCAGCCAGCATGCATTGCAACGGTCGTGCGGATGTCGGTACGCTATGGTCGTATCGCGCAACTCGAACAGGGTTACGGCATCCCGTTGGCGCCATTGGAGGAACTCATTGATGCCGAGTACGCCGACGATCCCGCGCACGGTTTTACTTGCTCAGGCGTTTCGTCGCGCGACGAGCCAGTGCTGCGCCGAATGCAGAAAGCGATTGCGGTCCTGCAGTTTAAATTGGAAGCAGAGACGATTCGCCGGAACGCGCAGTTCCAAATGCACGACCGCGACTTATTGAGTCACGTCGATATCGAAAACGGAACGGTCGAGATTGCTGGTAAAAGTTTTCCACTGAACGACAGACACTTTCCAACGGTCGACTGGATAACTCCCTCAGCACTATCGGCGGCTGAAGAACGCTGCATGGCACAATTGACGGAATCATTTCTGCACAGTCCGGTTTTGTGGGAGCAGTTTGAATATGTCGTCCATCGCGGCTCCATGTGGTTGCGCCGCGATAGAGCGCTAATTTTTCATGGCTGCGTGCCGGTCGACGCGGCGGGTAACTTTCTACCATTCGAGGTGCTTGGAAAAACCGCAGCCGGACGCGGACTATTTGAAGCGTTCGATGAGGTCGTGCGGCGCGCCTTTCGCGAGAAAGATCCACGCTGCCTCGACCTCCTCTGGTATCTCTGGGCTGGCCCACTTTCGCCCCTATTCGGGAAAGATAAGATCGCGACTTTCGAAAGTTATTTTATTGATGACAAACACGCGGGCGTCGAGACGAAGAATCCGTACTTTCATCTTATCAACGAGCGCGAATTTTGCCGACGCATTCTGCGCGAGTTCGGCGTCGACGAAACAGGCCTGATCGTGAACGGTCATGTGCCGGTAAAAATTGACGCCGGCGAGTCGCCGATGAAAGCGAGCGGTCAGGCGGTTACAATTGACGGTGCTTTCTCGGAAGTTTACGGCGACCACGGTTACACTCTCGTGCTCGAATCCGAACGCACGATTCTCGCGCAACATCATCATTTCGACTCCGCAGCGGAAGCAATCGCGAATGGCACCGATATCGTGCCAAGCGTTAGCGTGATTCAAACATTCGACCCACCGCGGACGCTGGCCGATACCGAACGGGGAACGGAGATCGAGGAAGAGATCAGCGCACTGGAAGCGTTATTGGGAGCGTTCGACGACAATCGTATCGAAGCCGGCCCGTAAGCTCCTCGCCAGTGCGCGCCTTGCCGCGACGTTGCAAATTCCGCACACTTCCTCTCGATGGATCCACACGCGGTACTCGAAAAATATTTCGGTTTTCGAGAATTTCTCGAAGCGCAGGAGGAAGTAATTGCTGCGATCGTCGGCGGCAGCGATGCGCTCGTGGTGATGCCAACGGGCGGTGGAAAATCTCTTTGTTACCAACTACCGGCGCTCCTTCTCGAAGGAACGACCGTCGTCGTTTCGCCTCTGATCGCTTTGATGAAAGATCAGGTCGATGCGCTGCGACGTCGCGGAATTCCGGCGACGCTGATCAATAGCTCGCTTGGAAGCGACGAGCAGCGGGAACGCATTCGCGGGCTGGCTCGGGGCGAATACAAACTTGTCTACATCGCGCCGGAGCGTTTTCGCAGCCCATCTTTTTTGGAGGCGCTCGGGCAGATCACGATCGCACTCTTTGCCGTCGACGAAGCGCATTGTCTCTCGATGTGGGGGCACGATTTTCGGCCCGATTATTTCCGACTTAACCAGGTGCTCGAGAGCCTTGGGCGTCCGCAAGTTGCGGCGTTCACTGCGACCGCCACACCGGAGGTGCGAGCCGATATCATCGCGCATCTCGACCTGCGTGAACGCCGGGAATTCGTGGCCGGTTTCGCGCGTCCGAATCTAAAACTGCTTGTCACGCACGTGGCGAATGAACCGGCAAAGTACGAACGCCTCCATGCGCTGGTGCGCGAATTCAAAACCGGCATCGTTTACTGCGCGACCCGTAAGCGAGCAGAAGCGGTCGCTGTCACTCTGAAACGCGAGAAAATTTCGAGCATTCTTTACCACGGCGGAATGAGCGACGACGAACGTGAACAGGCTCAGAATGCCTTTATGGGCGGCGAGCGCGATATCGTTGTAGCTACGAATGCGTTCGGCATGGGGATCGATCGCGCCGATATCCGCTTCGTCGCGCATTTCGAGATGCCGGGAAGCGTCGAGGCGTATTACCAGGAAGCCGGCCGCGCCGGCCGCGATGGCGAAGCGGCTACGTGCGAGCTCTTTTTCAATCACGCGGACACACGCGTACAGGAATTCTTCATAGAGGGCAGCAATCCGCCGCCGGCTTTTATTAAAGAGACCTACGAAATGCTACGCCGCTCCGCGAATGAGCAACACGAGCTTCAACTTTCGATAAAGGACTTGGCGGCAAAACTCGAGCACGACGGGAACGACATGATGCTGAGCTCAGCGCTCCATGTACTCGATCGCGAAGGCTACATCGACAGATTCGATGTACCGGGACGGCGTGTGAGAGGCACCCGTCTGCTTCGGCCTGACGTGCGAGGCTCAGAGCTAAAAATAGACCGCGCGAAGCTCGCGGAAAAAGAACGCCGCGACCGCGCGAAGTTGAAGCTGATGATCGATTTCGCTTACGGACGAGCTTGCCGGCAGCAATCGATTCTACGCTACTTTGGGGAAGCCGATCCCGAGTCATGCGGTAATTGCGACGTCTGTCTCGCGTCTGTCACGCCGGCGCGCGCGCCGGATACAGAAGAGACGCTCATCGTCCGCAAAGCCTTGAGTGGCGTTGCTCGAATGTCCACGCGCAACCAAACAGATTGGCAGCCGCGGTTTGGTCGCGGACGGATTGTCCAAACGCTCGTGGGTAGCCGTTCGCGGGAAATCATCCAGGCAAAGCTCGATCAGCTTTCCACCTACGGTTTGCTCAAGACCGAAGGCGTTGCGTATCTGAACCAGCTTCTGCGTGAACTGCAAAACGCGGGCATGCTCGTATCGAGCGGGGGTGATTACCCGATGGTTACGCTGACGCAGCGTGGCGACGAGGTCATGAAAGGTCAGACCGATTACGAATTACATTGGCCCACTCGCGTCAGTGGTTCCAAATCCGCGCGCCGTCCTTCGCGCAAACAAACAGCGGCCGATACCCTCGCGCCCGTTGATTCCGTGCTCTTCGAGCGACTGAAAAGCGTCCGATTGGCGCTCGCGCGAGAAAATGGAAATGTGCCCGCCTACGTGATTTTTTCCGACGACACGCTCCGCGCGTTCGCGCGCTTAAAACCGCGTTCGGTTGAAGCGGGGCGCAAGATCCGCGGTGTCGGCGAGATCAAAGCTTCGCGGTATCTGCCAGCATTTATCACGGCGGTGAAGTCCTTCGGCGACTGAAGCGGCTGTTGAAACGCGTTCGGTTGCTCGCTGAGCCGGACGAAGAAAGGAACAAGAATTTTTCCACGGCGGAATCGTTGGACAGAATCCATGGATGCACGTCTAAGTTTGGAGATGTTTACCACAGCTATCTGCTACTTCCGATTTCTTGCGCTTTGGCTTGTTGCAAGCAGCGCTTGTGCCGCGGGAGTTCCGGATGATTGCACACAACTGATTGTCGGCGTGGGTTCGAGTTGGAATTCAATGCGTGGGCAATTGCAGTTGTTCGAGCGTGCGCCTGGCGCTGCGTGGAAACCGGTGACTCGGCAGATGGCCGTGCTTTTTGGCAAAAACGGGTTGGCGTGGGGCACGGGTATCGCCGGGCAAAACGAACCGGGACTCCGTAAGCAAGAGAGAGATGGTCGCGCGCCAGCAGGAATTTTTCGAATCGGAAAAGTTTTCACATACGACGCACAGCTTCCGGCCGGCGCCGATTACCCGTTCCATCAGGTAACGGAGGCCGATCTCTGGAGCGATGATCCACGCTCGCCGGACTACAACCGTCACATTGTGATCGATCCAAAGAATCCGCCGAACAACTACACTCACGAGCGCATGCGATCAGCAGATTTTGCATACCGCTGGCTCGTCGAAATTCGCCATAATTCCGACCCGCCGGTCCCCGGAGCGGGCAGCGCAATATTTTTCCACATCCGACGCGGGGTGAATCGTCCGACCGCAGGCTGCACGACAATGGCCGAGCCGGATTTGGTAAAGCTGGTTGCCTGGCTACGGAGCGCAAAGCGTCCCTGTTACGTTCTGTTGCCAGAGCCCGAGTACGACAGGAAATGGCAGGCGTGGGGCTTGCCGCCGCGCGAATCGTGGAAGGATGCCCATTGAAGTCAACGTGACATTGCGCCCTCGCTCATTTTCTTTAACCTGTTACCCGTTAGGCCAAACGCATGAAAAAACGAGCCAATCCTGATTCCGAAACCAACATTCGACGCATCGACACAAAGGCCCGAGCCAAAAAGCAAACGCATGGTTTTCAAGTGCACCTGCTGCGGGGTCGCGCGACCGTCACAAGACTTTTTAGCGACACACGGTGTGGTGGTAAAGAAGGAGCGAGGCGCGCCGCGCGTAAATTCAAACGTTCGGCGATGGCGGATATGCCGGCACGCGTCTTTGCCGGACCATTGAGCGCAAGCAAATCTCGGGGCGGGGCTTCTCGTGCGAAGAGCGCTGCGCACAAAAAGAAGACGCCGAAGAAACGACGCTGAGAAGCGGGCCGCGCGGCTACGATTCGCCGCTGGCAGCGAACGCCGCCCAGCATTCGAGGAAGCCCGGGGCGAAATCAGCTGGGCGCGCAGCGATCCATCGGCCGATAAGTTCTGTAACAAAAAAATCGCCGTACTCGATCTCGGCGCTCGCAAGCTGGAAAGGCCCGGCGTGGTCGCCACGATAGAGCCAGATAAATTCTTCACCAGTCCGCACTGAGGCGGGCAATTTGGCGATCCGGATCAATTTCGTCTCGATCCCCAGTTCCTCGCGAAGTTCCCGGTCCGCCGCAGCATCGTACTCTTCCCCGGCGTCAACATGTCCGGCCGCGCTGGAATCCCAGAGCAGGGGATGACGATCTTTCGAGCGCGAGCGTTTCTGCAAAAACAGCTCCCCGCGTGGATTGAAAATGAAGATGTGAACTGCCCGATGACGCAAGTTATTCCCATGCACTTCGGAACGCATCGCGTCGCCGATCACGCGATCATGTTCGTCGACCACAGGAAAGCGCTCTGCGGCACCCAACTCCGGCGTCCGAGCGGCCTCATTACGTGCGACGTTGGAGAGCGCGATCCACTGCAAGAGCGATAGTTCTTGGGCGCGAGCACGCGGGTCAAAGCCTCCGGCTTGCGCGGCGCTCGACCAATCCTTGATGTCCTCGCGAAGCAGCTTTTGGAGTTGTTTGCGCCGCTGCGAAAAGCCTTTTCGAACGAGCCGGCTGAACGCTTCGGCGTCGTGCTCCGGCAACTCCTCAGGGTCGCGCGGAGTGATGCGAACAAATGCGGAATCGACGTCCGGCGCAGGCAAAAAAACGGTGGCGGGCACGCTACGCAGATATTCCACACGGTAGCGAAGTTGTATCGCTAGCGAGAGCGCTCCGTACTCGCTCGTGCCGGGGGTTGCTGAAATACGCCGCGCCATCTCTTTTTGTAACATTAACAGCCAAAGACAGATAGGACTTGGGTATGTGGTGTATTTTAAAAGGAGCTGACTTGCGATGTAGTACGGCAGGTTGCCAAGAAGCTTTACCCGCGGGTAGGCGAAAAGAGAGCGGATCTCGAAATCAAGGGCATCCTCGTGGCGAACCTTCAGTCGGTCGGTTGTGAAGCGATTTCGCAGATAACTCGCCAGGCGCGCGTCCTTCTCAATCGCCAACATTTCCGCGCCAGATGCGAGAATAAATTCCGTCAGCGCGCCGAGTCCTGGCCCGATCTCTACTACGAAGTCCTCGGCAGTGAGCTGAGCTTTTCCTACAATCCACCGAGCAAGGTTGCCATCATGGAGAAAGTTTTGTCCGAGACTTTTTACGGGCGAAACCCGGATCTCGCGGAGGGTGGCGTCGATCTCCGACAGCTTCATTTGTCGACTGCGCCTGGGGCCCCTCCGAGGGGGGGAGATAATGGCTTTGTATTCACAAAACTGTGTGAACAGAACGCAGCGCAAGCAATCTCTTATTCACAAGTTGTTCAACGGTGTCAGGCGATTGATCAACGCTCCCTTATTCTGCTAGTCCGAATTCACTCGGGCATCAGTGCGGGGGTTCGTTCGGGGAGTTTAGCGCGTGTCCGCTTCTTTCGGTTGGCGAGGTACGTAAGGCGGGCGTCCCGCAGCGACATGCCCTCAATGAAATAGACTACCGCAGCCCGGCCGATAGCATATGTTCCCGCACCGGCGACCATCCCGCAGAGAACGTTTCCCCATCCGGGCAAGAATTTTAGCAAGGCGCGCGTTCCTTCGCGCAGCACCATCCCGGCCCCGATATTGACACCGAGAGCGCCGATGAATTCCGTCGCCGCGCGCAGGTTTTTTTCCCGCCCGCTGATGTGCATGATGCCGGAGACCATCAGCAGTTGCAGGGTGGTAAGAATCGGCAAATCGGCCAACGGAATCGGCTGGGTGCCGATCGCAGTGCAGATCGCGCTCGTTGATTTTACAAGCATCTGGGCGATTTGCGCCTGGGC
>JBDUAZ010000129.1:0-8764 GCA_040004385.1 Chthoniobacterales bacterium
AACGCGCGACTTGCTCGCGCCAGGCGCGTGTCGACAATGTGGCACGCGCTCGTGATTAAATCTGTCTACACGCTCGGCGACCTCCGGAATTGGGAGAACGTTATCTCATTACGGCAATTGCCGATTCGGTTCGGCGTGCTCGGGGATCCCGTCGCACACTCGCTCTCGCCGCAAATGCAAAACGCGGCTTTAAAACAGGCGAAGATATATGCGCAGTATGCGCGCTTTGAAATTCGAGCGGCCGAACTGAAAGCTGCACTCGAGCTCATGCAAACACTTGGTTTCTGGGGAGCCAATCTCACCGTGCCACACAAGGTCGCCGCGCTGAGGTTCGTCGACGAACTTGATGGGAGCGCGGCGCGTGCGGGCGCGATCAATACGCTGGTCTTCGAAGCCGATCAGATGCGAGGATTCAACACCGACGGCGTGGGAGCCTCGCGCGCGATCGCAGAGGAATTTTCTCGCGGATTGCGCGAGTTCCGCGTGCTGCTCCTGGGCGCGGGAGGCGCGGCACGTGCGATTGCATCTCAATGTCTCGAGGAAGGTGTGGCGCATCTCGGGATTTGGAGCCGCACACACGCCGCGGTACAACAGCTCGGCAAGGAACTTGCCGCGCGAGAGGGAAACGTGTCGATCGAGGTGATCGCGCCCGATCGTGACGCTCTTTTCGTGGCCGCGGGGAACGCCGAGTTGATCATCAACGCGACGCCGGTTGGTCTTCGCGCGGACGATCAGCCGCTGCTCATGCGCGAAGCATTCACAAAACGACACTTCGTTTACGACACGGTTTATCAGCCGTCCTCCACGCGGTTGATCGAGGAAGCGAAAGCCGCGGGCGCTTCGACCGCGAACGGTGTGTCCATGCTGTTACACCAGGGTGCGGAAGCATTCAGTCTCTGGATACGCCGCCCCGCGCCTCTCGAAACTATGCGCGAGGCCTTGCGCCGGTCTGCATCAAGCTGACGCTTCCGTCGCCATCTCGCGCCCGCGCGCCGCGGCTGCGCAAACTGCTTCGCTCAAAGTTTTCGACGCGCCCTCTTTCTCCAGAACCGCCAGACCCGCCGCAGTCGTTCCGCCGGGAGTCACGACCATCCGGCGCAACTCGTCCGGCGATTGTCCGCTCGATGCGACCAGCCGCGCCGCGCCGAGCAATGTCTGCGTCGCGAGCGTGAGAGCGTCACGATTCGTGAGGCCTTCCCTGGCGCCACCGTCGGCAAGCGCTTCGATAATGGTGTAAACAAACGCTGGCCCGCTTCCCGCCAGCGCCGTCACTGCATCGATCTGGTTTTCCTCGACTTCAACGAGAACACCGATCGCGCGGAAGATATTTTGTATCTGCGCAATGTCGTCCGCCGTCGTGTGCGGTCCTCGAACGAACGCCGTCGCTGCCTCACCCATTGTCGCGGCGAGATTCGTCATCACGCGCATGAAGCGCGCGGCCGCGAGAGGCTCGATGCTCGCAAGGCGAATGCCAGCCGCGAGTGAAATAGCCAGCTTGCCTTCGATTACCGGCGCGATTTCCCGCACCACCGGAAGCACGACCGACGGCTTGACGCCGATCAGGATTATCTCCGCCGACCGCGCGGCCTCGGTGTTGTCTGCCGTAACCGCGATGCCGGTTTCGCGCCCGAGCGTCTCGCGCAATGCGTCATCCGGTTGGCTGGCGAAAATATCGCCAGGCGAACAAAATTTCGTGTGCAACAAGCCACGGATGACAGCGCCGGCGAGATTTCCAGCGCCGATAATCCCCAGCCGATATTGCGGTCGCGCGGTTTGTAAGTTCGATTGAATCCGCCGATATTAATCGATGGTAACCGTGGGTGTAAACTTCGGTCTCGATCTCGTGGAAGAGATCGCGGAACTGAAACGCGAACGTAACGCCGTCATCCTCGCGCACAATTATCAGGTGCCTGAACTTCAGGACATCGCGGACTACGTCGGCGACTCGTTAGGCCTGAGCTATCGGGCAGCTGAGACGGACGCCGATGTGATTCTGTTTTGCGGCGTCCATTTCATGGCGGAGACCGCGAAAATTATTAACCCAACGAAACGCGTCCTGCTTCCCGATCTCGGCGCCGGGTGTTCGCTTTCCGAGTCGTGTCCGCCGGAAAAGCTCGCCGCGTTTTTGCAGCAGCACGCCGACAAAAACTATTACGTCATTGCCTATATCAATTGCAGCGCGGGCGTGAAGGCGCTTTCGGACGTAATCTGCACAAGCGGGAACGCGGAGAAGATCGTGCGGAGCGCCCCTCCGGATCGGAATATCCTGTTCGTGCCCGACCAAAATCTTGGCGCGTGGGTGACGGAGCGCACTGGCCGAAAAATGGATCTATGGCAGGGGAATTGTTACGTGCACGTCGAGTTTACCGCGCGAAGCATTGCGAAGATCCACGAAGAATATCCCGGCGCCCCGGTCGTTGCACATCCGGAATGTCCCTTCGCCGTCCGGCTTCTCGCCGACGAAGTTTGTTCGACCGAGAAAATGGTGGCCTACTGCAGGGATTCACCGGCGCGCGAAATTATCATCGTGACGGAAGCCGGAATGCTGCATCGTCTGCGCAAAGAGGTTCCGGGCAAAACTTTCATCCCTGGGCCGACCGATCGCTGCGCGTGCGCCGAGTGTCGCTTCATGAAGATGAACACGCTTGAAAAAGCGCACGCCGCGCTCCTCAGGATGGAGCCGGAAATCACGTTGCCCGAACCATTGCGCAAACGCGCCGAGCTACCGATTCTCCGCATGCTTGAGCTGAGTAAGTAACCTCCGATTGCTGGCAGGCAAAAGAGCACGCTCGAAGGGGGCAACCGAATAAGGTTTGTTTTTGGGCGACGTCCTTTCTAGCTTCGCCGGCAATGCAGAAAAGAAGTTCGGTCCGGCTGACGCCTTGAAGTTCATCAATCTCACGCGCCAGACCGAGATTGGCGCAAATTGCTATTACCTCGAGATCGGCGGGCAGCGTCTCGTGCTCGACTGTGGCATGCATCCGAAGCGCGAGGGCGAAGAGGCGCTACCGAATTTACAAGCAGTTACGGACCGCGAGATCGATGCGATTCTCGTCTCGCATTCGCATCTGGACCACGTCGGAACGTTGCCCGTCCTGATGCGCCGACATCCGGCCGCGCGGATTTTTATGACCGAGGCGACGGCAGAGATCGGCAGCGCGCTTTTGCATAACTCCGTCAACGTGATGACGCGGCAACGCGAGGAGACAGGCGCGTCGCTCTATCCGCTTTTCACGCACCGCGAAACCGATCGTGCGGCAGATCGATGGCGTTCCTGCCCATTTCGCCAACAGATTACGCTCGGCGGTGAGCGTGTTCCGGCCGCCACGGAGGGCGAGGTGACGTTCGAGTTTATCGATGCCGGACATGTGCTTGGCTCCGCCGGAATTCTTCTGCGTGCGGAAGGACGCACAATTTTCTACACCGGCGACGTAAACTTTGACGACCAGACGATTGCGCAGGGCGCGAAGTTTCCGGAGTCGGGCATTGACGTGCTGATCATCGAAACCACGCGCGGCGATCATCCGCTTCCGGAAGGCTTCACTCGCGGGGGCGAGGAGAGGCGCCTGGCAGAGGCAATCGATCGGGCATTTACCGGAGGGGGTTGCATTCTGATGCCGGTCTTTGCACTTGGAAAAACACAGGAGGTGCTCGCGATGCTCTACAAGTTTCGGCGCGAAAAACTCCTCGGCCAATTCCCGATCTACATCGGCGGACTGAGCACGAAAATGACCGAGATTTACGATCGACGTGCGTTAACGAGCCGCCGGCAGCTGCAGCGGTTGCAGCTTCTCGAAGAAGTGCAGCCATTCGTCTTGAGCGGCCAGTCGATCAACGAAGCGCCGGCGCGCGCGGGTCGCATTTATGCGCTCTCGAGTGGAATGATGACCCCGAAGACGCTCTCGAACATTTTCGCGCGCCGCGTGCTCGAGAACCCGCGACATTCGATCTTCTTCGTCGGTTACGCCGATCCGGAATCGCCTGCAGGAGTTTTGAAAATCGCGCAACCGGGTGAGCTTGTCTCGCTCGACCCGGACGAAGCGGCGCAACCATTGCGCTGCAACATCGAGCAGTTCCAATTCAGCGCACACGCGTCACGCGAGTCGATCGTTGCGTACGTCCAACGCCTCGCCCCGAAAAAGATCGTCCTGGTTCATGGAGATCGGCCGGCTGTGGAATGGACACGCGCGCAGCTCGAAAGCGCGCTCCCAGAGTCCGAAGTGATTGTGCCGACGCCCAGCGCGGAAATTGAATTGTGAGCTTGCATCGCATTGTAGCTGCCGCCGCCGTTGGCGGCAGGCGCTCAGCGCGTTAGCGAACCCATCTGTGTCACTCAGAATGACAAAAATGTATGGCGGCGCAGCGGGCGCTCCGTTGTAGCTTCGATAGTGAAGATCGTTTCGTGGAACATCAACTCACTGCGAAAACGGCTGGAGCGCCTTCTCGCGTGGCTCGCGGAGGCGAGTCCGGAAGTTGTTTGCCTCCAGGAAACGAAATGCGCGGACGAGCAGTTCCCGGAACTCGCGCTGCGCACGGCCGGGTATCACTGCACATTTCACGGGCAGAAATCGTACAACGGCGTCGCGATTCTCTCGAAAACAGCGCCGCGCGACGTACGGTCATCGCTGTGTGACGAAGAAGATGATCCGCAAGCGCGCGTGATCGCGGCGACGATTGGCGACGTTCGCGTTTACTCGATTTACGCGCCGAACGGCCAGGCCGTCGGCTTGCCTGCCTACGATTACAAGCTGAAATGGTACGGGCGTTTGCGGAAATGTTTGCAGACGAACGAAACAGATTCGAGTGGTCTCGTTGTCTGCGGCGATTTCAACGTCGCACCGCAAGACGAGGACATCTACGACCCGGCCTTGTGGCGCGGGGCAATCATGTGCTCGGACGGCGAACGCGCTGCGTTTCGTGCGCTATGCGACGCCGGGTTGATTGACACGCTGCGAATCCACCATCCCGAGCCGGGGCTTTTCACCTGGTGGGATTACCGAATGCTGGCCTTCCCGAAAAATCGCGGCCTCCGGATAGATGCTGTGTTGGCAAACAAAACGCTCGCCGACCGTTGCACGGCGGCCGGCATCGAACGTGAGTTAAGGAAAGGCAAGGAGCCTTCCGACCACGCGCCGATCTGGGCCGCTTTTGATGCCTAACATGTCCCCCGCACCGGATTTTATTGTGCGCGCCGCACCGGCGAAACCGGTCATGCTTTTCGATGGCGACTGTCATTTTTGTCGCCACTGGATCGAGCGTTGGCGCGACGCGACGGGCGAACATGTTGATTACATTGCGTATCAGGAAGCGGCGGACCGTTTCTCTGAAATTCCGCGGGAATCTTTCACGCGCGCGGTCCATTTTATCGAACCGGATGGCAATGTTTGGATTGGAGCCTCAGGTGTCTTCCGCTCGTTAGGCTACGGGCGATCTCGATCATTGCTCAAAGTCGCTTACGAAAGGCTGCCGGGCTTCGCCGTCATTTCCAAGGTAGGTTACCGCTTCATCGCGCGGCATCGTGGATTTGCGTCAGCGGCGACGCGACTGCTCTGGGGTGACGAAGTGCGTCGGCCATCGTATTTCGCGGCTCGCGAGTGGTTTCTTCGCGCGCTGGGAGCGATTTATCTTATCGCGTTCGCGTCGCTCTGGGTGCAGGTCGACGGTCTCATCGGCGAGCGCGGAATCCTGCCGGTTCGCGATTTTCTGACGGCGGCGCGGGGTCAGCTCGGGGCAAGTGCCGTGGCCGCTTTGCCGACGCTATGCTGGCTCAATTCCAGCAACGGGTTCCTTCATCTCTTGTGTGGGAGCGGTGTGGCGATTTCGATCCTTCTCATCATCGGTTTTGCGCCGGCCGCGTCTCTCGCGGCGTTATTTGCCCTGTATCTTTCGCTGACGATCGCGGGGCAAACTTTCCTCAGTTTCCAATGGGACATTCTGCTGCTTGAAACCGGGTTCCTCGCGATTTTCCTCGCGCCCGCGCGCCTCAGGTTCAGCGCCAGGAATGACCCGCCGCCTTCACGCGTCGCGTTATTCCTACTGAAGCTCCTGCTCTTCAAACTCATGGTGATGTCTGGCGTTACGAAGCTGACAAGCGGGGATGCGTCCTGGTGGGACCTGACCGCGCTCAATTATCATTATGAGACGCAACCGCTGCCAACCGTAGTCGGCTGGTGGGCACACCAATCGCCCGAGTGGTTCAGGCATTTTTCGACGCTCTTCGTGCTTGTCGTCGAAAGCGTGGTTCCCTTTTTCATCTGGGCGCCGCGTCGTCTGCGTTCGCTCGCATGCGCCCTGTTGATCGCTCTTCAGGTCCTGATCGCGCTGACGGGGAATTATTGCTTCTTCAATCTGCTGACGATCGCGTTGTCTCTGCTTTTGATCGATGACTTCGCATTTCGCTACACGCCCGTCTGCAATGCAACGACCGAAGCGTTTCCAAACGAGTTTCGCAAATGCGTCGCGACGGCCGTGCTGATCGCGACGCTCCCGCTCAATGCGATGCTGATCGTGTCTGCCTTTGCGCCGGAATGCACGTGGCCGACTCCTCTGGCCGCAATCTACTCTTTCACGGAGCCGTTCCGGATCGTGAACGGCTATGGCCTTTTTCGTGTGATGACGAAAACGCGCGCTGAGATTGAAATAGAGGGAAGTGACGACGGCGTTGGCTGGCGCCGTTACGACTTCAAATGGAAACCTGGAGCTCTGGGCGAGCCGCCGCGATGGGTCGCGCCGCATCAGCCGCGGCTCGATTGGCAGATGTGGTTCGCTGCACTCGGCACGTACCGCGACAATCCCTGGTTTTTGCACTTGGTCGAGAGCTTGCTGACGAATAGGTCCACCGTTTTGGGATTGCTAGCGACGAATCCCTTCCCGACAGCTCCCCCTCGTTACGTTCGGGCAACCCTGTACGAATATCATTTCACGACGGAGGCTGAACGGCGGGCGAGCGGCCATTGGTGGAAGCGCGAGGCGCGTGGCGAATATCTTCCAACCGCATCGCTGGGAAATCGGTAGGGGACGGCCTGGCATGTTCGAGGGGTTGAGTCCGCGACAATTCTTGACTACTTTCCGTTATGCCGAAGGAAGAGCAGATCGTGACCGAGGGCACCGTGACCCAGGTGTTGCCCGGGACAATGTTCCGTGTGGATTTACCGGGCCAGCGGAACGTTCTCGCGCACATCTCCGGCAAGATGCGCAAGCATTTCATCCGTATCGTGCCGGGCGACAAAGTCGAGGTGGAGCTGTCGCCGTACGATCTGACGAAAGCGCGCATTATTTTCCGGGAGAAGTAAACGGTGGCGGCTTACGATTTTCGCGGGGAAAATCGCACGTTGGTAAGCGCATATGGCGCGTGAGTTACGTTTCTGCTGAAGAAGACTTATATCACGCTGGGCGTTCGATGGAATAGACGCCGCGGAAGAGACGGTCTATATTGAATCCAGAGGAAAATATCATGGCTGAAGAACACAAAACAACTACGGGCGGTGGCGCTATTCCGGCAGCAGCCCAGGGAAAACTCGAGAGCAGCAAAACGCATGTCCGCGCGGCAGCCGACGACTTCAAGTCCGCGGCGGGCGCGATGGCTGAAGAATATCGCGGCAAAGCTGAGCAAGTTTGGGGAGATGCGCGCGAGCGCGCCCGCACATTCCAGGAAGACAGCGAAGAATACGTGCGAGAGAATCCGACGAAAGCGGTCTTCACTGCTCTCGGAATCGGATTCATACTCGGTTTGATTTTCCGTCGGTAGATCTTCCGCCGAATGGCTCGCGAAACCATGCGGTTCCGCAATCCAGCGGGGCGCGCGGGACTGCTAAATAATTTCGTAGGCCTGGTCAACGGGCTGACGGGCTTTTTCGAGAGCCGAATTTCTCTCGCCGCGCAGGAATCAAAGGCGGCGCTTGGGCACGTAATTATCCTCGCCGGCTGTCTCATTGGCGCCGGGGTTATGCTTGCGTTTGGCTACGTTTTCCTGCTCGTCAGCGCGATTTTCGCAATCGCGCACGCCGCGGGCGTCTCATGGGTTTGGATCGCACTCGGGGCCGGTATATTCCATCTCCTACTTGCGGGTGCGTGCGCGGCGATCGCGGTGAGCAGGATTAAAAAACCAATGTTCGAATCGACCGCCGCTGAATTGAAAAAGGATCGCGAATGGCTAAAAAATCTGGACAAACACGACCTCTCCACGAGCTAAGACAGGAGATCGCACACTCGCGAGACCGGTTGTCGCGCGATCTTGCTGGTCTTCGTTACGAGTTCGATTTTCCGCTGAAATTCCGGAAATCATTCCAGCAGAAAACCGGCATCTGGGTCGCAGGTGCGGCAGTGCTTGGTGTGGTGCTGTCGGTTTTCCCGGCGCGGACCAAGAAGGTTTCAGTGAAGCATTCCATCAAAGACAAAGGCGAGAAACAGAAGGAAGGGCTCCTCGGCGCCGGGCTCGCGATGGGGGTTTTCAAACTGGCGGCGACGTTGCTTCGTCCGATGGTCAGCAACTACGTCTCGCAAAGGATGACTGGGATATCGCGCGGTGGTGGGAGATCCGGCCGCGCGTAGCCGCAATTTAAGTTTACCTCGAAGCGGCGTGCGCCTAATCATCGGTGCGCCGCCGAATGACTGCTGACTTTACGGAAGCCGGAGAAGCGCAGCGGAAACTTCCGACGCACGTCGATGAGTTTCTCGCCGTTGGCCAGCGCGCGGGCGCATCCGACGTTCATCTTGGGGTTAATGCGCCGCCGATCTGGCGCTTGCAAGGCACCCTGCGGTCGAT
>JBDUAZ010000033.1:0-8726 GCA_040004385.1 Chthoniobacterales bacterium
TCTCTGCTTTTTTGCGCAGGGAATCCGGCATGCGCTGCCGCAAATTTACGAGGGCCGCGAGCTGGTCAAAGCGGAGTTGATCGCGAACACAACCGCGGTGGTTCCGGGCAAGCCGTTCACCGTCGGATTGCTGCTGCGGATCGCTCCCGGCTGGCATACCTATTGGAAATTTCCCGGGGACGCGGGGCTGCCGACGGAAATCAAATGGAACCTGCCGCCGGGCTGGAAAGTCGGCGACATTCAGTGGCCGATCCCGCTCAAGCTTAATGAACCCGGAGACGTGCAAATCTACGGGTACCACGACGAAGTCTTGCTGCTTCAGGAGCTCACGCCTCCGTCGTCGGCAGCTGAGCGCTCGATCAAGCTTTCCGCCGAAGCGAGTTGGTTGGTTTGCGAAAAAATTTGTATTCCTGGTGGCGCAAAGCTTGAAACCGAACTTCCCATCGGACCCAGCGCGAGCGCGGCGAACGACGAAATGTTTTCGAAGTACCGCCGCGCGCTGCCACAATCGTGGCCCGGTAGCGATGTCGCGAACGCGACCTGGACGCGGAATGGCGCTGAACTGCAGCTGACGATCTCCAGCGCGGCGCTGGCGAACTACCCGGCCGCCGAGTTTTACCCGCTGCCGGAGGGAACACTGGTCATGGGCCATCCGAAGGTTGAACGCGCCGCCAGTGGCGAATTGCGGTTTCGCGTGCCGATCGAGACGGAGGACAAGAACTTGTCGGCACTTAACGGTATCATCGTTTTCGGCGCGGCGGAAAATGGTGCGGATCGAAACGCATGGTCGCTGCTTACGCCGTCAATCGCAGCGAGCGGCACCACCAATACTGCCTCACCCGGCCTCGCGAAGTTCCTTCTCTTCGGTTTTCTTGGCGGCTTCATTTTGAATTTAATGCCCTGTGTCCTGCCGGTCATCTCGCTCAAGATTTTCGGCTTCGTTCAACACGCTGGTCAGAGTCGCCGCCGCATCCTTCGCAGCGGCCTCGCTTTCGTTGCCGGAATCTTTGCCTGGTTCATCGGTCTCGCGCTTTTTCTGATACTGCTCAAGACAGTCGGGCGCGAAATCACGTGGGCGTTTCAATTCACGAACCCGCTCTTCGTCGTTGCGATGAGCGCGGTCGTGCTCGTCTTCGCGTTGAATCTTTTCGGCGTCTTCGAAGTGTCGTTGCCCCAGTTCGCAAATCGCGGCGTGCTCGGCTGGACCGCCCGCACCGGTGATAGCGGGTCGTTTTTTCAAGGCGTTTTCGCAACTGTCCTCGCGACGCCGTGCACCGCGCCATTTCTTGGACCGGCGCTCGGCTTTGCATTCACGCAATCAGGCTTCGTTATCCTCGCGATGTTTTTGGCGATCGCGGCCGGGATGAGCGCGCCCTATGTCCTTTTGTCCGCTCAACCGGCGTGGCTGCGACTGCTTCCGAGACCGGGCACATGGATGGTGCACGTGAAGCAATTCATGGGATTTTTGCTCCTCGCCACGCTCCTTTTTCTGCTCGCTGTGCTTGGAGCGCAGCGCGGGGTCGAGGCGATCACCTGGACCGCGTGTTTTTTACTCGCTCTCAGTCTCGCGTGTTGGATGAAAGGCGCGTTCCTGACACCGCTCGCAACGACGCTTACCCGCGCTGTCGTGCTCACGCTCATGCTCGTGCTCGTAATCGGCAGCGGCTTCTACTTTATCGGCAACAAATTTGCCAATGCGCGGGTATCGCAGAACACGCCGCATCTCAGCGGCGACTGGCGCCCGTTTACTCCGGAAAGTTTAGAGGCTGAGCTGACTGCCGGCCGTGCGGTATTCGTCGATTTCACCGCTGCGTGGTGCCTCACTTGCAAGTTTAATGAAGCAACTGTGCTGGAAAGCGCCGCGGTGCGCGATGCGTTTCAACGTCGCGGGATCGTCAAGTTCAAGGCCGATTGGACGAATGCCGATCCGGTCATCACAAAAATTTTAAAACAATTTGGCCGGCCTGGTGTCCCACTCTACGTATTGTATCCGGCGGGCAAATCCGCGAAGCCGATTGTGTTCCCGGAATTGCTCACGCAAAGTATCATCCTCGACAAAATTGAAACCACCCCGGCGGCTGTTGCCGCTCAATAAATATGACAAGAAAATTATTTCTCATCGCTCTCTCTTCGCTCGCTGCTGGCGTTCTGTTCGCAGCGGATACTCCGCCGGTCGGAAGTGCTGCTCCTGATTTTTCGGTTCCCGACGCGAAAGGCAAAACGCATTCGATTTCCGAGCACAAAGGAAAATATGTGGTCCTGGAGTGGTTCAACCCGGAGTGCCCGTTCGTGAAAAAACATTACGGCAGCGGCAACATGCAAAAGCTGCAGGGCGAATACACAGGCAAGGGCGTCGTCTGGTTGACGATTGATTCGAGCGCGCCTGGGATGGAAGGCAGCCTTTCGCCAGAGCAGGCCACGAAAACAATGGACGATCTGAAAATCCACTCCAGCGCGCTGTTGCTCGATTCCGATGGGAAAGCAGGGCGCGCTTACGGCGCCAAGAACACGCCGCATATGGTGGTCGTGAATCCGGAGGGCAAAATCGTCTATGAAGGGGCGATCGACAGCAAAGCCTCTCCTAACCCCGCCGATATCGCGAGTTCGACCAACTACGTGAAAGTCGCACTTGACGAATCGATGGCCGGGAAACCCGTCACCACGCCGAGTTCCCGACCGTACGGCTGCTCGGTCAAGTACAAGTAAATCGTCAGCGAAACTGCGACGCGAGTCGCAGGAGCGGCATCGGTGTTAGCCTAACGAGTAGCATCGCAAGCCTCATCACCGCGCCCGGAACTACGATCGGCCGATCACCTTCGACTGCTCGCAGCCCGGCTCGGGCCACGGCTTCAACGGAGACATGGGTGAATCCCGGCGCCGACATTCCCGCCGTTCCCGGGCGTTTGGCGATGTCGTTAAATTCCGTTTGTACCGGCCCCGGGCAAAGCGAGGTAACATTTACACCGCTATCGCGTAGCTCGGCACGGATCGCATCTGAGAAACTGGTGACATATGCCTTGGTTGCCGCGTAAACCGCCATGTCCGGAATCGGCAGAAATCCAGCTGACGAGCTGACGTTTAGGACTGCGCCGTGGCGCCGCGCGATCATCGGCTGGACCAGGCGGTGCGTCAGTGCGGTGAGCGCGCCGATGTTGAGCCGAATCATGTCGTCAACTCGGGCGGTGTCGCTCGAGGCGAACGGTCCGTGATCGCCGATCCCTGCGTTGTTAATCAAAAAATCGATCTCGATTTTCTCGTGTTGGAGCCAGGAACACAGCTCCTCGATGTCGCCTGGTTCCCGCAAATCGGCGGTACGCACGTGCACATTCACCTTGGGATTAGTCCTCCTCAATTCATCTTGGAGTTGAAGGAGGCGCTCGTTACGCCGCGCCACGAGAACCAGCGCGCCCGCGCGCGGCGCAAGCTGTCGCGCAAACTCACGCCCGATTCCCGCGGATGCACCGGTGATCAAGGCGCTGCAACCGTGGAGTTTCATCGCGTGGCGATTTCTCGCAAAATCGGTTCGAGCGTTTTCCAAACGACACCGGCTACAACGCGATGGCCTTCCGCCGTTGGATGGATCATGTCTGACTGGTTCAAATCGGCATGACCACCGACACCGTCGAGGAGAAAGGGGATCAGGGTCGCGTTGTTTTCCTTTGCGATTTCAACGTAGACTTGCCGAAATTTCGTCGCGTAATCAGCGCCGAGGTTGGGTGGGATTTGCATCCCGGCGAGCACAATTTTGACGCCCGAATTTTTTGTGCGCGCCTTTGTGATGATCGCCTGCAGGTTCTTCTTCATCTCCGTCAACGTCAGACCGCGGAAGCCGTCGTTCGCGCCAAGCTCGATGACGAGGACATCGATCTTTCGCTGAAGCAGCCAATCAATCCGCCGCAGCCCGCCGGCAGTAGTGTCACCACTTACGCCGGCGTTCTCGACTTGAAACGGCAGATGTCCGGCGCGAATTCGCTGCGCAATGAGCGCGGGAAACGCTTCGCTCGATTCGACCCCCAGACCGGCACTCAAGCTATCACCGAGAAACACGATGAGTCTTTCGCTCTCAGCAGTGTCCGCTGCCAGTGGCGCCGGCTGCGCGAACGTCGAACCGACCAGTGCTCCCAATAAAAGCCCGACGCGCGAAAGTTGACGCATCATTTTCCTCATGCGCGGCGAATCATGTTCGCGTAAGCAAGACGAGCCCGCGCACACCGTCAATGACAGCCTCTCCCATCCTCGAAGTCGAGCGACTCACGAAAACTTATTCGACTGCATCCGGTCCTCTCACGGTCCTGAAAGAAATCTCGTTCATGCTTCCGGAATGCTCCACTTGCGCGATCCTCGGTCCCTCCGGTAGTGGAAAAACAACGCTCCTCGGACTTTGTGCGGGACTCGACCGTCCAAGCTCCGGTTCGGTGAGGCTGAATGGAATCACGTTGAGCGAAGTCGGCGAGGATGAGCGCGCTCACATTCGCAACCAGCACGTCGGCTTTGTCTTTCAAAACTTCCAGCTTATCCCAACGCTAACGGCGCTGGAAAATGTGATGGTTCCGATGGAGTTGCGTGGCGACCGCGCAGCGCGTGCTCTGGGATTGGAGTTACTCCGGCGAGTCGGGCTGGCGGATCGTGAAACGCATTACCCGACGCAACTTTCCGGCGGCGAACAACAACGCGTCGCGCTCGCACGTGCCTTCATTAATCGGCCAAAAATTCTTTTTGCGGACGAACCGACCGGCAACCTCGATGCGGAGACCAGCAAGTCGGTCATCGAGATTATGCTCGAGCTGAATCGCGACGCACACACCGTCCTCGTCCTCGTGACTCACGATCCAGATGTCGCCTCCCTCACAGAGCGGACGATTCGCCTTCGCAACGGCGAGGCAGTTTAGCAAAGGGCTGCTTCGAATGAGAAGCCAGGTTGCGCCCCCGGAACCGATGCGACAACCCGCGCTCGATTCATTTTTTGCACGCCAGTAGCAGCGCAATGGTTTTTCCTTTCATCTGGAAAATGGCGTGGCGCGATAGCCGTTCGAGCCGTCGTCGTCTGCTGATGTTTTCGATTTCGATCACCCTTGGAATCGCAGCGCTGGTCGGCATCGGTTCGTTTCGCCACAGCCTTGCGCAGGCGATTGATGATCAGGCACGAACGCTCATCGGCGCCGATCTCATCATTGAGTCCACGCACCCGTTCTCCCCAGATGCGGAAGCGTTTATGCACTCGTTAGGCGCGCCACAGGCACGGGAAGTTCGCTTTACCACGATGGCGGTTTTCCCGGCAAGCAGCAGCACCCGACTCGTTCACCTGCGCGCGCTCGGCGGCGACTTTCCCTTTTACGGTCCAATGGAAACCGCGCCGCTATCTGCGGCTAGCGACTTTCGAGACGGCAACCGCGCCGTTCTCGAGGAAAGCCTGCTCTTCCAGTTTGGCGCAAAGGTCGGTGAGATCGTGCGTATCGGCGATGCGCAGTTCTCGATCGCTGGCGCACTAAGAAAAATGCCCGGCGAAGCCTCAGCCGCGGGATCATTTGCGCCGCGCGTTTACATTCCGCTTCAGAATCTCGCGCAGACGAACCTCGTCAAACCCGGTAGTGTCGTGCGCTATCGGAACTACGTGAAGTTTGCGCCCAGCTCCGACCCTGAAGCTCGAATCAAAGGTCTGGCGCCACAAATCCAGCGGCTCGGCCTCGAGTATGATTCGGTCGCGCAACGAAAGAAGGATCTCGGCGCCGCACTCGAAAACCTTTATCGCTTCCTCAATCTCATCGGGTTCATCTCGCTCCTGCTCGGCGCAATCGGCGTCGCGAGCGCGATCACGGCGCACCTCGAGCAGAAAAGTAAGACCGGCGCGATTCTGCGTTGCCTCGGAATGTCTGTGCGCGGAACGGTATTTGTTTATCTCGTGCAAACCGCCGCGATGGGGATTTTTAGCGGAATCACCGGCGCCGCGTTAGGCGTGGTGATGCAGCGAATTTTCCCCCGCTTGCTCCAGAGCTTTCTGCCACTCGCGATCTCATCCGCGATCGCGTGGCCGCCAATTGTGCGCGGCGTCGGCATTGGTTTCGGAATTTGCATTCTCTTCGCGTTGCCGCCGCTTCTTCGCTTCCGACACGTTGCGCCGCTCCAGGTTTTGCGGGGTGCCACGACCGAACCAGTTCAAGCGCAACGCCGCGATTCGCTGGTCTGGCTCGTTTACATTTTGATTGCCGCGAGCATCACCGCTTTTGCCGTCGCTCAAACTGAGACATGGCAGCGCGGGCTGGTCTTCGCCGGCGCGCTTGGAGTTGCGGTTGGTATCTTCGCGAGCGTGGCAAAGCTGTTAATTATTAGCGTGCGCCGTTTCTTCCCTGCCGGCTGGAGTTTCGTATTGCGACAGGGTTTGGCGAATCTCTACCGACCCAACAATCGAACGTTTCTTCTCACGCTTTCGCTCGGACTGGGCACGTTTCTCCTCCTGAATCTTTATCTGACGCGCGAAGTGCTGCTCGCGCAATTCCGCGCCGTCGGCACGAATAATCAGCCGAACATTTTTCTGTTCGATATCCAGCCGGATCAGACAAGGGATGTCGCTCGATTTGTGAGGTCGTTCGGCCTTCCGGTTCTGCAAGAGGCGCCAATCGTGACGATGCGGCTGGCGGAAATTAAAGGGCGTAAAACCGCTGATATTCTCGCAGATCCAAAGAGAAAAATCCCGGAATGGGAGCTCGAGCGCGAATACCGCTCCACCTACCGCGGAGAATTAACCGAGACAGAAAAAATCACGGACGGCCACTGGATCGGCCATGTTGATTACAAATCCGGAGACGTCGTCCCCGTTTCACTCGACAAAGAGATCGCGTACGATTTCGATGCGAAAGTGGGAGATCAGCTTGTCTTCGATGTGCAGGGAGTGCCGATCAAAACGAGGATCGCGAGTTTGCGCACGGTCGATTGGAAAAGATTCCAGACAAACTTTTTCGTCGTTTTTCCCACCGGTGTGCTGGAGAACGCGCCGACTTTCAACGTGCTCGTCAGCCGTGTGCCGGATTCCGCCGCATCGGCGCGGTTTCAGAACGCGCTTGTCAGCAAGTTTCCGAATGTTTCCGCGCTCGATCTCAGTTCGCTCATTCAGACAGTCGACGCGATCTTAACGAAGGTCGCACTGGTGATTCGCGTGATGTCGCTCTTCACTGTGGGCGCGGGAGTAATCGTGCTCGCGAGTACCATTTGGAGCGGTCGCTATCAGCGTTTGAAGGAAAGCATCCTGTTGCGAACGCTTGGCGCTTCACGCGCGCAAATCTGGAAAATCCTATGCGCAGAATATTTCCTGCTCGGCTTATTCGCGAGCGCCACGGGAATTATCCTCGCGCTGGCGACGAGTTGGGGACTGGCCGCATTTGTATTTAAGTTATCCTACGCGCCGTCGATTTGGCCGGTGATGGTGGCAGCGGCTTCAGTCATAGCGCTGACAGTCGGTGTCGGCGTGTTAACGAGTCGAGGCGTCGGGAGCGCACCGCCTCTGGAGATCCTGCGCGCGGAAGCGGAGTAACGACGCGAACGCTGGCTGCACGGGATCCTTCGCCGTCTGCGCGGCTCAGGGTGATAGCTTATTGCTAGGGCGTTCCTCGTGCAAAATGCGCAGCTCGCGTGCCGTCAGCGGTCGCCAATGGCCGCGCGGCAAATCGCCGAGCCGCAAAGCGCCGACGCGTGTGCGTACCAGGCGTTTCACTTCGTATCCGACCGCGTAAAACATGCGGCGGATCTGGCGATTGATTCCCTGTCGTAAAATCACGCGAAGGCGCGGACCGCGAATCGGGTAGAGTTTCTCGATGCGCGCGCGTTCGCCATCGAGCATTACGCCGCGAACCAGCTTCGGCGTAAGCGTCGCGTCCCACGGCCGGTCGAGCGTCACCTCATATTCTTTTTCGATTTTGTATCGCGGATGCGTCAGACGCTGCGCGAGATCGCCATCATTTGTCAGGAGCAGCAAACCTTCGCTCTGGGCATCGAGGCGTCCAACATTGAAGAGTCGCGGAAATTTTTGGGGCAAGAGGTCGAAGATCGTGTTTGTCGCGTGAGGATCCTTTCGCGACGAAACAAAGCCCGCTGGCTTGTGCAGCATAATGTCGAGGCGGCGTTCCATCCGCACGAGCTTGGCCCCCACTTTGACATGGTCGGACTCGGCCGGTTGCGCGCTGAAATCGGTGCAGACGCGACCGTTGATTGTTACGCGGCCCGCCGCGATCAATGCGTCGCAATGGCGTCGCGAACCTACGCCGGCCGCGGCGAGAAATCGATTGAGGCGCACGCCACCGGTTCGCGAAACTTTCGGTGCGTTACGCGTCTGGCTTGGTCTTTGGCAGACCGGTTACTTTCGCGCCCTCTTTCCACTGGCCGCGTTTTTTCAAAAGCTCCACGCGCTCAAAACGCTTCAGGACATTGCGTTTGGCGGTGATGGTGCTGGCGCCTTTTAGGCTGCGGTGCTGCGACATAGATGCTCCCGTGTTTTGTGCGAAAGTAGCGGGCAGACTACGCTGCGTCTCTGATTTTTCAAATGGATATAGTCCCTCTCGCTCCGCGCCCGCCCCGTGTGCCGAACGCCCGCATGGGCCTGCTCATGACCGGAGCGATAGCTGCTGGTTTGGCGCTTCTCGGGATGCGCGATATTGAATGGGTCCTTCTGAAGCGCTCGTTGCGCAAAGCGTTCCCAAGCGTGCGCTGGATTTCAACGACTGAGCTTGCGCGACGAA
>JBDUAZ010000126.1:0-8726 GCA_040004385.1 Chthoniobacterales bacterium
CCCGCGAATAGAGGTTTTGCAGACCCCGACCTTACCACTTGGCTACCCCGCCGAAGCGAAACGACATACCCACAGATTTCGAGGATTTCCAACAATTTCCGGAGTTGCGCGTTTAGGGCGTTACTTGCGCTCACGTCAGGCTGTTGAACCTTGCGCGTGTAGCTCAGCCGATGATTTCGTCTTCCTCAGAACTGTTTAAGAATGCACAGCGTGTAATTCCCGGCGGCGTCAATTCGCCCGTGCGTGCATTCCGCGGCCTCGGACGAGACCCCTTTTTTGTCGACCGGGCCGCAGGCGCAAAAATCTGGGATGTCGACGGTGCCGAATTGATCGATTACGTCGGAAGTTGGGGGCCCGCAATCCTCGGTCACGCGCCGCCAGTCGTCACGGCAGCGATAGAGGCTGCGGCGGCGCGGGGAGTTAGCTTTGGCATTCCAAATCCACTCGAGGTGCAGATGGCCGAGCTAATCTGCGAGTGGACTCCGTCCATCGACAAAGTGCGGATGGTCAGCAGCGGCACGGAAGCGACGATGTCATGTATTCGCCTTGCGCGCGGATTTACGGGCCGTGACAAGATCGTCAAATTCGAGGGTTGCTATCACGGGCATGTCGATTCCCTTCTGGTGCACGCCGGAAGTGGCGCGCTTACGCACGGCCAACCGGACAGCGCCGGCGTTCCTCGCGAACTGGCTGCACTGACAATTTCGCTGCGCTTCAACGACGCCGAGCAGGTGCGCGCTGCTTTTCGCGAACACGGAGACGCGATCGCTGCCGTTATCCTCGAGCCAATTCCCGCGAACGCCGGACTCTATTTTCCGCGCGACGGCTTTTTGCAAATGCTGCGTGATGAATGCGATCGCGCAGGCGCGCTTCTGATTTTCGACGAAGTGATGACAGGATTCCGTGTTGCGCGTGGCGGAGCACAAGAGCTCTATGGCATTCGACCGGATTTAACCGCGCTCGGAAAAGTAATCGGCGGCGGGCTACCGGTCGGCGCTTTTGGCGGTCGCGCGGATATCATGGATCAGTTGTCGCCGAATGGTCCTGTTTATCAGGCGGGAACGTTGTCCGGGAATCCGCTCGCGATGGCGGCCGGACTTGCGCAGCTACGCGAGCTCGATCGCATCGACGGCTGGAAAGTTCTCGAGAATCTTGGCGCGCAGATGGAATTTCTCATGCGCGAGGCAATTGATGACTCGAAGCTGTCGCTGACTTTCCACCGCGTAGGCTCGATGTTCTGCCTCTTTTTTACACAGGGCCCAGTCGAGGATCTTGCGAGCGCGAAACAGAGCGATACGCGCAAATTCGCGATGTATTTCCGCGGTTGCCTGGACCGAGGCGTCTACTTCGCGCCATCGCAATTCGAAACAGGTTTTCTTTCCACCGCGCATACGAGCGATGACCTCGAGCGAACAATGGGCGTGGTGCGCGAAAGCCTCGCACTTGTCGCGCGATAGATGCGCGACATTCGAGAGGCGTCACGCTGCGTGTTCAAAACCTTTGCGCAGCGCAGACGCTTGGACTAGGGAACTGCCGCTGTGAGCTCCCCTCCGTTGGCTCCGATTCGGGCCGTCGCGAAATTCTTCTTTCGAGGGGACGAGAAGTTTTTCGTAAAGGGCGTCACTTACGGACCTTTCAAGCCGGACGCCGACGGCAACTACATCGGCCGACCCGAACAGGTCGAGCGCGATCTGCGCCAGATGCGCAGCGCCGGGTTTAACGTGGTCCGCGTTTATCATGTGCCGCCACTGTGGTTTCTCGATCAATGCGCTGCTGCGGGTATGCGGGTTCTCATCACGCTGCCGTGGGCGAAACACCTCGAGTTTCTACGGCGCAAGAGTGCGCGAGATGCGATCGCAGCGTCCGTGCGCGACGCGGTAGCGACTCACGCCGGCCACCCGGCGATCTTCGGCTATCTCGTCGGCAATGAAATTCCGAGCACAATGGTGCGCTGGCTGGGTGTACGCCGCGTTACCGAATTCGTCGAGCGCCTGATCCGGATCGGCCGCGAAGCCGATCCGAACGTTTTATTTTCCTATGCCAGTTATCCACCGACCGAATTCCTCTTACCGCAGAACAGCGATTTTTTTTGTTTCAACGTTTATCTGCACGATCAACACGACTTCGAGCGTTACCTCCTGCGCCTGCAAAATCTCTCAGAAGATCGTCCGCTCATTCTCGGCGAGTTTGGCATGGACACGATCCGACACACCGAAGACGAGCAAGCAACCATGCTCGGGTGGCACGTCGATAGCGTTGTCAAATGCGGTCTCGCCGGGACAATTTTCTTCGCCTGGACCGATGAGTGGTTTACAGGCGAGAGCGAGATTACCGACTGGGCCTTTGGCATCGTGGATCGAAATCGCGAGCCAAAAAAGGCATTCGTCACATTGCGCGATAAACTTGGACAGGACGACTCCTCGCTGCCGCATCTCGCGCTTCCGCGTTCGCCGTTGGTGTCGATCATCGTTTGCTCCTACAACGGCGCGAACACTCTGGCAGAATGCCTCGAGTCGTTAGGCCGCCTCGATTATCCGGCCTACGAAGTGATTCTGGTGGACGATGGCTCGACTGATGATACCCGCGAAATAGCTGCGCGTTTTCCGACCGTTCGCTACGTCCACCAGACGAATCATGGATTGAGCCATGCGCGGAATCACGGCGCCGCGATCGCACGAGGCGAAATCTTCGCTTACACCGATTCGGACTGCATGGCCGATCGCCAGTGGTTGTATTATCTGTTGAACACTCTGCTCGCTGGAAATTACGCCGGCGTCGGTGGGCCGAATGTTTCGCCACCCGCGCAGAATTGGGTGCAGGCATGCGTCGCGGCGGCGCCGGGCGGGCCGAGTCACGTCCTGCTCACGGATACAATCGCCGAGCACATTCCTGGGTGTAACATGGCGTGGTATCGCTGGGCGTTTGAAAGCATAGGCGGCTTCGACCCGGAATATCATAAGGCCGGAGACGACGTCGACTTCTGCTGGCGCGTGCAACAGGCTGGCCATCAGATCGCGTTCAGCCCCACCGCGATCGTCTGGCATCACCGGCGTTTTACCTTACGCGCATTCGCGAAACAGCAGGAAGGCTATGGCGAGGCGGAGTCAATGTTGCGGTTCAAACACCTGATTTTTTTCGGGCCGACGGGCACCGCGAAGTGGCGCGGGCAAATTTACGGCACGCCGCGCTTCAGCTGGTTCATTAACCGGCCGATTATTTATCATGGGATTTTTGGAGAAGGCTTTTTCCAGTCGATTTATCCCACGCCGCAATCGGAAGTCGCGGGTTATCTCGGCAGCGTCGAGTGGCTCGCCTTCGCGATCTTTCTGTTTGGCCTCGGGATCTTTCTCCCGGGCCTGCGAATCCTGCCTTATCTGATGTTTGGCGGGACGTTGTGCGTGGCCATTTCGTATATGCTAAGGGCGCGCATCGAGCCACGATTCGATACGATCGCAGCCCGGCTACTCGTGACTTTTCTTGCTTTCGCCCAACCGCTGGTGCGCGGCTGGTCTCGCTACTTCACCTGGCTGCACTTCAAACGCACGCCGCGCGCGGTCATCGCCACGCATGAGAATTTGCCCGCCGCATCACGTTTTATCGGGAGTCTTTCCCGCCGCAGTTACTGGAGTGAAAACGGAATCGACCGGCATCAACTGCTCGGCGCTGTCTTTGCGCTCCTCGACGACGAAGGCTGGCGATATTCCACCGATACCGGTTGGAATGAGTGGGATATAAAGATCTACGGCAATTTCTGGTGGAGTGTCGCGTTACAAACTGTAACTGAGTACCACGGTGGCACCAGATGCCTAACGAGAGCTGCGTTGCGTTATCGCTTCGTTACGACCACCGTTCTGATCAACCTGCTCGTGCTGACGTTGCTCGTATATCAGCGGTTAAATTCGACGCATATGGAACTCTCGCTTTTAATTCCATACGTCGTCTTTGTTGCGTTTCTGCTGTTTCGCGCCCGTCGATTGAAACAGCGGGTTGCCGACCTTGTCGACGTCGCCGCATTCCGGTCGGGCCTGAGCGCCATGACACGCCAGACAGCGGGCGTTTGACACCCGATCGGATGGTTGATCGACGCCGCGTAATCCGTTTCGCGCTCGCGATCGCTGCGGAAGTAATTTTATGCGCATCATTGCATCTCTTCGATGACTGGACACTCGAAGCGATGCCGCTTCGTTTCGTTGTTGTCGGTATTTTGTCAGGCGTGGCGTATCTCTTTGCCGTCGCGAATTTCCGGCACAGCTGGCCCGCACACAGACAGGCACTGATTTTCTGGGGCATCGCAGTCGCCTTGCGCGTCGTCGTCCTGCCGCTCGCGCCAGGTAATGACGTCTGGCGCTATCAATGGGAAGGCGGAATCCAGCACGCGGGCTTCAATCCGTACGTCAATGCGCCGAACGATCCGCAACTTGCTTCGCAACGCGAGCGCTTCCCGAATTCGTCGAAGATCAATCATCCGGATGTTCGCGCCATTTATCCGCCCGGCGCTGAGCTTCTTTTCGCCGCGATAAACCATCTCTCGGAAGATTCGTTACTTTATAAATTGATTTTCGCCGCGGCAGACCTGGCGACGATCGCAATCCTCCTTCGTGTAATCGGCGGCGCAACGCGCTACGAATCCGCCGCCTGGTATGCATGGAATCCTCTCGTGGTTTACAGCTTCGCGGGCGGTGCGCATTTCGATAGCTTGATGATCGCGCCAATGATGGCCGGGATTCTGTTCTTGAACCGCCACGAGGATGCCGACGGTGGGCGCTCAAAGTGGCTCTTCGCGATCGCGGCAGCGACGGCATTCGGCGTTGCAATATCATTGAAACTCGTGCCGCTTTTGCTTCTGCCGCTCTGTGCAGTTGCGCTCGGGCGGCGCGCGATCGCGTTGCTGATCAGCATCGCGATTCCAGGGCTTTGCGCGCTTTACTACGGCTATCCGGCGGTGCCGATTTGGGAGCCGTTACGTGAATTCGCGCATATCGCACGGCTCAATGACCTCTTCTGGTGGCTGATCGAAGACATGATCTGGCCAAATGTTCATCAGAAAAACTACCGCTATAACGTCGTCCTTGTGACGACGGTGCTGGTTATTTCAATGCTGTCTATTCGAAATTGGAAACGGGGGATGCTTTGGGTCGTTGGCGCCGCACTGATCCTGAGCCCCGTCCTGCATCCGTGGTATTGCACGTGGATCTTGCCTCTGGCGACATGGCGGCGAGCCTGGCCGTGGCACATCCTTTCGGTGACCCTCTTCGCCTACTTTCTGTTTTGGAACGAGCGTCTCTTCAGTCTGCCGTGGCACGCTGAACCATGGATGCGCGCGATTATTATCTGTCCGCCTTTGCTCGCAGGATTCCTGTTCTTGCGAACGAAGCGGAATGCGCGCGAAAATTCCTAGCGCGCCAGGGTTCCGCGCAGCGGAATCTCACCGATCGCGTCTGCGAAGTCGGCAGGGAAGGGCGCATCAAACACGCAGCGCTCATGTGTGCGCGGATGCTCGAAGCCCAATCTCGATGCGTGCAACATCTGTCGCGGAAAGTGTGGAAGCACCTTCGGGGCGTAAAGTTTATCGCCGAGCACGGGATGGCCGAGATGATGCAGGTGAACGCGAATCTGGTGTGTCCGACCGCTGTGTAAAATGCATTCTACGAGGCTGATCTTGTTGGCCGATCCAAGAACCCGGTAGGCCGTTTTGGCGGATCTTCCTCGTGTCCGCGCAATGCTCATCCGTTGCCGATGAACGGGATGCCGACCAATAGCCGCGTCGACCATACCGCTCGAAGTCCGAAACACGCCGGCGACGAGTGCGACATAAATTTTTTCCATGGTGCGCGCCGCGAACTGCCTGGAAAGATGCCGATGCGTCGCATCATTTTTTGCAACCACGAGGCAGCCGCTCGTCTCCTTGTCGAGCCTGTGCACAATGCCCGGGCGTTCTTTTCCGCCGATACCTGACAGGTTCTCGCAGTGGCTTAACAATGCATTAACTAAAGTGTGGCGTTGATGACCGGCGCCGGGATGGACGACGAGACCGGCGGGCTTGTTGATAACGAGCAGATCTTCGTCTTCAAACAGAATATCGAGCGGGATCGCTTCCGGTTGTGCAGCAATTTTTTCAACGGCGGGCTCCTTAAGTTGAACTACATCGCCAGTGTGCACGATCTCGCGCGTCCGAGGGACCTGTCCATTTAGGGAAACGCAGCCATCGCGGATGAGGCTCTGCAAACGCGACCGCGAAAAATCGGGCAATTCGAGTGCGAGGAAACGGTCGAGGCGGAGGCGCGCCCGTGCAGTCGTGACGCACAACTCGATCATTGTAATCGAAGTCCGGCGTCGCTAAATGAGCCCGTTGCTACCGGGGAGCAACGGGGAAAACCCGTAAATACGAAGAGCTGGCGGCGTTCTCCCGCCGAAATATTATCGCGTTAAACCCGCCGTTAGTGGCCGGTGATCTGGACACCCGGATAGTGGCGCAATTGGTCCGCCAGCTGGGCGTTTCCATTCCGTGCCATCTCTCTTTGATCGATGGCTAAGAGCGGAGCATCAGTCCCCAGGATTATGATATTACGCTTCTTTATCCGCTGCGGAATATGAGATCCGGTCACGTGAACGTATTCGTAATCGGCATTATCATCCTGAGTCTTCAGTTCGACGTGCCTGCCAGCCATGGCAGGCCCGATGGTCAGCGCGGCAATCGTCACACCAAGAATTAACCGTTTCATGCGGACAAATTAGTGCCACAAGCGAGGGTCGTCAAATGGGTGTCCCGGAAATCAAAAGGTTTGGTGGGGCGGCAAGTTTACACGCGAAGGCAGGATGCTACGTTACGATTCTCTCGCCGCGCTGACCTTGCTGCCAGCCGCTTAACAATGAGTCAGAATCCGCCATTTCCCTCACCGGAAGAATTAAAGACCAAGCTCGCTGAATTCATGAAAACGAACTTTGGCGACAAGGTTTCGGTCGCGACTTTTACGGAGCCGGAGACCGCTGAAGCTGGCGGTGATGAAGCCCCTCCGGAGAAAGGCAACGAGTTTTCATTTGGTTTTCTCCCCCGCGATATCAAAGCGCACCTCGACCGCTTCGTTATCAAGCAGGATGAGGCGAAGAAAGTCCTCTCGATCGCCGTGTGCGATCATTACAACCACGTCAATTATTTACGGCGTCTCGAAAGGGAGGACGCGAAGCTCGCGGAGGAAATTGAGTACGCGAAACAAAACGTCATCCTTGTGGGGCCGACCGGCGTCGGCAAAACGTACCTGATCAAACACATCGCGGATTTGATCAACGTTCCGTTCGTCAAAGCTGACGCAACGAAATTCAGCGAAACCGGCTATGTCGGCGGCGATGTGGAAGATCTCGTGCGGGAACTCGTCGCGAAGGCCGACGGCGACGTGGCACTTGCGCAGTTCGGCATCATCTACATCGATGAGATCGACAAAATCGCCGCTGCAGGAAATCTCGTCGGACGGGACGTGAGTGGTCGTGGCGTGCAGACGACATTGCTGAAGTTGATGGAGGAGACGGAAGTTCCGGTGCGAAGCGCGAACGACCTGCAGTCGCAGCTCCAGGCGGCGTTTGAATTTCAGAAACGCGGGGGAAAAGCGAAGCGTGAGACGATCAGCACGCGCCACATTTTGTTCGTCGTGAGCGGCGCATTCGAGCGGTTGAAACAGCAGGTTTCGCGGCGTTTGACGCAGGGACAGATTGGCTTCAGCGCGAATCCTGTCGCCGTCATGGATAACGAGCTGTTTCAGCACGTGCGCACGCAGGATTTCATTGAGTACGGTTTCGAACCCGAATTCATCGGTCGCCTGCCGGTGCGAGTAGTATGCGAAGAACTTTCCGCGGACGATCTTTACCAGATCATGAAATTTTCGGAAGGCAGCATCTTGCGCCAATACGAGCGCGCTTTCCGCGCTTATGGGATTGAAATCAGCTTCGAGGATGGGGCGCTTCGCTTGATTGCGGAGGCAGCGGCAAAGGAGAAAACTGGCGCGCGTGGTCTCCTGACGGTCTGCGAAAAATTGCTTCGCGATTACAAATATCACCTCGCTGGTTCTGCGCTGAGTCAGTTGCGCGTCTCAGTTGAATTAGTGCGCGAACCGAAGCGGGTGCTCGATCGATTACTGGCGGAGGGAAGTAAACAGGAAGCGGCCGGACTAAAACAAAGAGCGCGGGATTTCGCCAAACAGTTCAGTAACTCGCACGGACTCGAAATCACCTTTGATGAACCGGCGCTCGATCGCCTCGTTGAACGCGCGCATGCCGAGCGGATGACGATGGACGAGCTCTGTGCCCATCTCTTCAAGGATTATCAATTTGGCCTCACGTTGATTCAGAAGAACAGCGGGCAAAACGCGTTCGTACTGACTGGCGAAAGCGTTGCAGCGCCCGATAAATTTCTGAGCGACCTCGTCGTCAGGTCGCATTATCCTGCGGGCCCGCAGGCGCGCGCTGCGCAACGGAATTAGATGAAACGCTCGATCCTCGCCGCACTGGTCATCTGCGTAATCGTGAGCGGGCTGGTTATTGCCCTGCACCTCAGCGGCCTGCTCATGCGCGCTGAACTCATGAGCACAGCGTTACTTTCATCGCACAGCGCCGCGACGAAGTTCGTCTCCGAAAAATTCCAATATGCGTTGGTGATCCTGCTCGCATTCGGTGTCGCATGGGGAGCGATCGCAACGACCCGGAGGGATCGGCTAGGCTGGTTGGCCGCCGCCTTG
>JBDUAZ010000018.1:0-8678 GCA_040004385.1 Chthoniobacterales bacterium
GGATTGTCAGTTGAGTTTATTCAGTGGCGATTTGAAATCCGATAAGCGGGAACAGAAACCTGGCGGCGTTTTCCAGAGTAAACTCAGATGGGCACTAAATTATACGTAGGAAATCTTTCCTTCAACACAACCGAGACAGATCTCCAGGATATGTTCGCGCAGGCGGGCCCTGTGCAAGAGGTGACGTTGATGCAGGACAAGTTCACTGGTAAATCCCGCGGTTTCGCGTTTGTCACGATGACATCGGACGCGGACGCGCAGAAGGCGATCGCCGACTTCAACGGCAAGACTGTTGAAGGCCGGCCGTTAACTGTGAATGAAGCACGGCCTCGCGAAGCGCGCCCACCAGGCGGCGGCGGTGGGGGCGGCTACGGAGGTGGTGGAGGCGGCCGCGGAGGTGGTGGCGGCGGCTATGGCGGCGGCGGCTACGGCGGCGGCGGTGGGGGTTATGGCGGTGGCGGTGGCGGCGGGCGTCGCGATGGCGGCGGACGCAGCGGCGGTCGCGGCCGATAAGCCGAGCCGAAAAACAAGCATTTTTCGAAAAGCGCCTGAGCTTCTAAGCCAGGCGCTTTTTGTTGCCCGGCATTCTGTCGACCGCGAGTCGCTATGTGATTTTTTTTGCTCTATTTACAGCCCCGGCGGACGGTGAGTTACGATATTAGTTGAGAGCGAACGAATCACTTAAACCACCGACAGGAAGAATTAATATGGCTGATCAAGAAAACAACCAATCCGGTAGCGGGAATCGACCTTCTGAAAATATCGAGATTCCTCCCATTTCTAAACAGGCAGCCGGCGCCGCAACCGGCGCGGTGATTGGCAGTGTGGCGGGGCCGGTTGGCGCAGTGGTGGGCGGAGTAATCGGCGCAATCGCGGGCCGGGCTGCAGCTAGCCCCAAGCCAGTTGTCCCTCAGGCGAAAAAAGCCGTTCGCAAAGTCGCTGCGACCGCAAAGAGCGTGTCAGCCGTCGCCTCGAAGGCGTCGTCCCGCAAAAAGTCCGGTAAGTCTGGATCGCGTTCAAAAGGTTCCGCGGCAAAAAAATCAACTGCTGGCAGTCGTGGAAAATCGCCCAGGAAAAAATCTTCTGCGAAGAGCAAAGGTAAGAGTGCACCACACGGAAAATCCCGTGGTAAATCGAGCAGAGCGGCTTCCCGAGGAGCCAAAACTAAAGCTGCCGGCCGGAAGTCAGGCACCAAAAAACCGACCAGCAAAAAGACGGTGCGCCGGATGTCGGGCGGTAAAAAATCCAGCAAGAGCTCCACAAAGAAATCTTCCGGTAAGCGCGCGAAGAGCGGACGCCGTCGCTAAAAGCGCGGCCTTCCCGCAGTCTTCCGTGTAATCGACAGCTGCGCCGAATTGAGGGAGCGTCGTGTCCCTATGACGGAGGGTATCGCGAGCAGCAGGTCGGAACTTGGCGCAAGCGAACAACTCGTCGTCGAGCGCAGCGCCGTCTTCAGCAAGGAACTCGGTCTTCGTGATCTCGTTCTCACGCAGATCCTTTTCATTATTGGCCTCTCGTGGGTGGGGGCGGCGGCGAAGCTCGGTCCATCGCACGTCATTTTTTGGCTGCTCGCGATCACGCTTTTTTATCTGCCGTCCGCCATAGTCGTCATTTATCTGAATCGACTGATGCCGCTCGAGGGCGGCCTTTATCAATGGGCGAAACTCGGCTTCAACGAAGCGGCGGGCTTCATGGTCGCGTGGAATCTCTGGCTCTATGTAATGACGAACACGTCGGAAATTGGCCTGCAACTCGCCACCAATCTCTCCTACGCGCTCGGCCCCGGCGCCTCATGGCTGGCCTCGAATAAATGGGTGATTACGCTCTTCAGCGTCTTCGTCATGGCCCTTCTCGTAATCGTCTCCACGATCGGGCTGAGCGTTGGAAAATGGGTCCACAACATCGGTGGTCTCATCATGCTCGCGATCTTCGGGGCTCTCCTCCTCCTTCCGCTATTAAACGTCATGCGCGGCACGATTCGTTCTTATCACCCGCTGGCCACTGCTGTGCCAGTCGTGTCGCTGTTCAGCTTAAATATACTTGGCAAACTCGGCTTCGGTGCGTTAGGCGGCTTTGAATATGTAGCAATCCTTGCAGGGGAAACGCGCAGCCCGGCGCGGACGGTGGGGCGCTCGGTAATCGTCGCCGCGCCGCTCATTGCGATCATGTTTATCCTCGGCACGAGCTCCGTTCTCGCATTCGTCAGGCCGGATCAGATCGATTTGATTGCACCAATTCCCCAGGTTCTCTCGCTCGGGTTCAACGCGTTTGGTCTCGCCGCGGTGATTGTGCCGATCGCGCTCATTTTGCTGATGGTCCTGCGCGTCGCGCAGGCGAGCGTAAATTTCACCGGATTAACGCGTCTGCCGATGGTGGCGGGCTGGGACCGACTGATGCCGCAGTGGTTCACACGACTGCATCCGCGCTTCAAGACACCGGTAAATTCAATCGTCGTCGTCGGCATAATCACGATCGCGCTGGGTCTGATCAGTTTGATTGGCGTCGGTCACCAGGAATCTTTCCAACTGCTATTTAACGCCGGCGGAATCTTCTACGCCCTCACTTATCTGGTGATGTTCGCCATTCCCATTTTCGGACTGCGCACGGCCACTTCTGCACCGCCAGTCTGGCTGCGCATCGCCGCGATGTCAGGATTCGTCATGACGTTGCTCTACGTCGCGCTCTCGATCTTCCCGATCATCGACGTGAAAAGTTCATCATTATTTACATTCAAGATAACCTCGGTGGTGGTTGCGGCGAATATTTGCGGCGCAGCGATATTCCTGCTCGCGAAAAATCGGCGTAAGACAGGTCGCTGAACGAAAGGCGAAGCGATTGCAGTGTGGGCAGGGCTGGATTCGAACCAGCGAAGGCGTAAGCCAGCGGATTTACAGTCCGCCCCGTTTGGCCACTTCGGTACCTACCCGACCGCCGAATGAGCGAGCGTTGATATAGGCTCGCGTTTTGAAGCTCGCAAGTTTCGAGTTTGGACTGCAGGCGCAGCAGTTACGGACGCGCTCGTGAAAGTGGCGAGACTTTCGAGCCTGTCCACGCCTTTTTCAGGCTCGACAAAGTCTCGCCTTACCAGACACAACCGCTTCTATGCGAAGAACTCAGCGATCGACTTGACGACGTAATTCTGCGCTTCCTGCGTCAGCGTCGGGAAGATCGGCAAGGCGAGCGATTCCCGCGCTGCGCGCTCGGTTTCGGGTAATGCGCCCTCGCGATAATCGAGGAACGCAAAGCAGTTTTGCTGATGCAAACCGAGCGGATAATAGATTGCCGTCGCGATTTCCTTGCCAAGCAAATGCTCGCGAAGTGCGTCGCGCTCTTCCGTACGGATAACGTACTGATGATAGATGTGGTGATTTGTCAGGCCACATGCGGAGTACGGTTCGGCAGGAAGAGTTATACGACTCGTTAGGCCGATGCGGGAAAATCCATCCCGATAGCGATCGGCGACTCCGCGTCTCGCCGCCGACCATTGCTCGAGAAATGGAAGTTTCACCGCAAGAATCGCCGCCTGGATTTCATCGAGCCGGAAATTACCGCCGATGGAATTGTGAAAATAGCGTTCCTCCATTCCATGCTGGCGGCAGATCCGCAGCTTTTTCGCCAACTCCGCTTCGCGACAGACAGCGGCTCCGGCATCGCCGGCCGCCCCAAGATTTTTTGACGGATAAAAACTGAAGAAGCCTGCATCGCCCATCGTTCCCGCACGAGCAGTGCCATTATTCATGGAATACTCCGCGCCGATCGCCTGCGCGGCGTCTTCGAGCACGTGCAGATTGTATTGCTGCGCGACGTCGAGGATCGGCTGCATGTCGCAGCAAAGCCCAAAAAGATGCACCGGCATGATGGCGCGAATTGTCGCTCCGGTTTGGTCAACAATGCCGGCGTCGCGGCGCTCGCAATGTTCTGAGAGATATCGCTCAATTGCCGCCGGCGAGATGTTGAACGTCGCTGGGTCAATATCTATGAAAATCGGCTTTGCGCCGAGGCGCGAGATACAACCGGCTGTCGCGAAAAATGTGTAAGCCGTCGTAATAACGGCATCACCGGGCCCGATTCCGAAACACATCAAAAGCGCCAGCAACGCGTCCGTGCCCGACGACATACCCACCGCGTTGGCCGATCCGCAGTAGGTCGCGAGCGCGTCTTCGAATAACTGGACTTTTGGTCCGAGAATGAAACGCTGACTAGCGAGGACCCCCGCGATCTCCCGCTGGAGCGGCTCGGCAAGCGCGCGGTATTCGTCGCCGAGATCAAGCAGAGGTACGCGCATCGCGCAAAGAATGGCAGCTTCACCCGGCCGTTCAACGGGAACTTTAGTGAGCCGGCCCTTACATTGACCTGTCGGAGCCACTACGTTACCATGCGTGCCATGACATTAATCCGTGGCCTTTTCTGGCTCGTTCTATTCCTTGTCTTTACGTTCTGTTTTGTGGTCCTTTTCGAGTATGGCCTCCACGATTTTAAGAGCGGCTGTCAAAAGGAACTCGAACGTGTGAAGATATTCGTGCAGGATGTGGCCAAGCCGTCGTCGAACAAGCCGAAGAAGTAGCTCGCGAAGCGACTTACTCGACGAACTCGACTGCCTTTGCGCTCGCGATAAGCCCGCGCTCTTGCGCGGTACCGAGAAACTTTACGATCGCCGCGCGACCGGTATCGCCATAATCGCGCGTAAAATCGTTCACATACATGCCGATGAATCTGGATGCCAGCTGTTCATCCATGTCGCGCGCGTAAGGCATCGAATGCCGGACTGCTTCCGCGCGATGATCGAGCCCGTAGTCGATACTTTCGCGCATAATTTGCAGCAAATCGCGCTGCACATCCGGCGCAATATCCTTGCGCAAAACATTACCGCCCAGTGGCAGGGGCAATCCAGTTTCGCGCTTCCACCATTCACCCAAGTCCATCACTTTTTGAAAGCCCGCGCGTTCATACGTCAGCTGGCCTTCGTGAATGATTAATCCGGCTTCGGCGCGGCCTTGTCTTACCGCATCGAAAATTTGATCGAAAGGCACAATCACGTGATCGAATTCGCCCGCATACAATTGCAGTGCGAGAAAGGCACTCGTCATTCGACCGGGGACCGCAACCCTCCGGCTGTGCAGCCACGCACGCACTGCTGCATCCGTCGGTAAGGCTGGCAAGTCTGCCCCCTTTGACGCGACAATCATCGGCCCATACCCGTCGCCCATGCTTGCGCCGCACGGGAGCAGCGCGTAGCGATCGCTCACGTACGCGTAGGCGTGAATCGAAATTGCAGAAATGTGCAGTTCGCCGCGTTGAGCACGCTCATTGAGCGTCTGAATGTCCTCGAGACGATGTTCGAACCGATAACCGCGCAGATCGATCTTGTGTTCCGCCATTGCATAAAACATGAACGCGTCATCGGGATCGGGAGAGTGACCGAGAGTAAATATGGTCGAGTCAGACGGCATCGGGAGAGATGCTACCGGTGGGAAAGTGCTCGCGCAATTCGCCCCTAACGCAGGTCGCGAGGATGCCAGATTAATGGCGTCGGTCTGCCTTGCTGTTTGCTTGTCAAAGCGATTCCGATATCCTACGAGCGCATGGCGAAATCGGGTCTCGGCAAAGGTCTCAGCGCGCTAATAAGCCCCCGTGCGCCCACCTCTCTAACGGGCGCTCCGTCGGCAGAAGGGGTTCACAATATCAGTCTCACAAGCATCGTCCCGAGCCCGCTGCAGCCGCGAAAACAGTTTGCAAGGGAGGCCTTGGACGAGCTGATCGAGTCAATTCGTGAGCACGGAATCATTCAACCGCTGATCGTGCGCACGGTAAACGGCCGACACGAACTGATCGCGGGCGAACGACGATGGCGCGCTGCGCAGGAAAGCGGTTTGACGCACGTACCCGTGATTGTGCGCGACGCCACCGATCTCGAAGTGCTCGAGCTTTCGCTGATCGAAAATTTACAGCGCGCCGACCTTAACCCGATCGAGGAAGCGCAAGCTTACGCGCGCCTCGCAGTTGAATTCGGAATGCGGCAGGAGGAGATCGCCGCGAAGGTAGGTCGAAGCCGAGCCTCCATTGCGAATTCGATGCGACTTCTGGATTTGCACCCGCAAATCCAGACATGGCTTTCGCAGGGATTGCTTTCAGTCGGTCACGCGAAGGTCTTGCTGGGATTGAAAGCGCATGAAGAACAATTGTTCGTCGCCGAAACAATCCTGCGGCGCAGCGCGACCGTGCGCGCGACTGAAAGACTGGTCGCGCGGCAACTCGGCACGACGCGTCCCCGGCGAAAACGCGCGACGGTTCAAGCAAATGTATCAACCGCTGCGATCGGTGATTTGCAGAGCCGGTTGCAGGAGCATCTCGGAACGCGTGTCACGATTCATCACGCGGACAAGCGCGGTCGGATCGAGATAGAGTACTACGGGAACGACGATCTGCAGCGCGTGCTGGCCGCACTCGGGCTTCAATCGGCCGAGAACTGAACGTCCCGGAAAATGCACCGCCGGTTTGGATCCCGCGCGCGTGCCACGATTTGCAGAGTCGCGGCCGTTTCGATCATCTTCCTTCCCATCTTCGGGTGCGGCAACGATGGCAGGGCGAGGTCCTCGACTTCATCCGGCAACCTTTGGGAGAAATTCTCTGGCGAGAACGCGTTCACGCACGTGCAAGCCTTGGTCGAATTCGGACCGCGTCCGCCCGCGAGTGATGCCATCGAGAAATCGCGAGGTTATCTCATCAAGCAACTCGAGCTGTTCGGATGGCGGGTGGCGCAGCAAACGTTTGAGGACGCCACTCCACATGGCAAAGTTCGTTTTGTAAACTTGCGCGCAAGTTTTCCTGCCGGCGACGGCATTCCACCGCCGTCGTTTCTTCTCTGTTCGCATTACGACACGAAGACGTTTGCTACCGTTCGATTTGTCGGCGCAAACGACGGCGGCTCGAGCACAGGCGCGTTACTTGAAGTTGCGCGCGTGCTCGGGTTGCGACCTGAGCTCGCGCGGAAGATCGAACTCGTCTTTTTCGACGGCGAGGAAGCATATCAAAGTTTCACCGACACGGACGGGCTTTACGGCAGTCGATATTTTGCAAAGCAGTTGGAAGTGTCTGGAGCCGCAAAACAATTTCGCGGCGGCATCGTATTCGATATGATCGGCGACCGATCGCTCACAATTACACTGCCGCCGGATTCGCCGCGCGATCTGGCGAGCGGAATTTTCGCGGCGGCGGACGCTTTGCATGTTCGCCAGCACTTCACGTATTTTGATCGCGATATTACCGATGATCACACGCCGCTGAATGCCGCAGGAATTCCAACGATCGATCTGATCGACTTCAACTATCCGCCCTGGCACACTCCGGAAGACACCCTGGATAAACTGAGCGCGGAAAGCTTGCAGATCGTCGGCGCGGTGACGCTCTACTATCTCTCGGAGATCGCGAAGTGACGAGAGCAGTTCGATTATTGTCGTTCGCCGCGGCAGGGTTGGGTTTTGGCGTAATTTGCGGCGAACTCGCTTACCATTTGCCGGCGGCAAGGGGAGCGATCGGACGAACGGCTGGTCGGGGCAATTTGCTCGCCATCGCCAGCGGCGCCGGTATTTACGAAACGGATCTTTGGACGCAGGACCGCACGCTTGGAGAGATCATTGTTGATGCGAATCTTCGCGAACAAGCGCGAAATGAGGTCCTCACGTCCATACGAACCGAAGTCGAGCTGTCGCTTCTTCGATCGCAATTCGGCAGCGAGTCGCTTTTCAAACGCGCGTTGTCCAGGAGCGGTTTGTCCTTCGCGTCGCTGCGGGAGGACGTGCGGAGTGAGATGCGCTCACTCAACTGGCTTGAGAAGCAACTCAATGGAGGCGGAGCCACTGCAACGACGGAGATGATGCGCGAATTTTTCGAATCACATCGCGATAGTTTTGTGCTGCCGCCTCGGCTGCGCGCATCACATCTATTTCTCGCTGCACACGCCGATACGCCCTCGGAGGTGATGGAAGCAAAACGCAAATCGGTCGCGGAACTCGGTGTCCAAATCTCTCATGGGAAGAACTTCGAGCAGCTGATTTCGGAGTTGTCCGAGGACGAAGCGACAAAAAAGCGCGGCGGTGACCTGGATTTCTTTTCCAGCTCGAGAATGCCCGCGGATTTCCTTGATCAAGTTGTCAAAATGAAACTCGGCGAATTGAGCAAACCAATCCAAACGCATCTCGGTTTTCATCTTGTGCGTGTGACTGAGGTGCGGCCGCCGCGACAGTTGAGCTTCAAAGAAGTCAGCGATGAGGTTGCCTGCAGCCTTGAGAATACGCGACGTCGCACGCACGTCGCACAACTCGCAGAAGACCTCGGTCACGCCGAATATTTGCGGTTCATCCGCTGATTGTTTGCATGGGCGAAGTTCTGGATTGCTTGTCCGCGCGTTTGCCCTGAATTTGAGCCCTTCGGTGCCGGCAATTTTATAAATGTCACGTCGTATACGCAAAAATGTAGGAGTTATTGGGCTTGGAATTATCGGCCGCCGCGCCGCTGATAATTTGCGCCGCCGGGCATTCTCCGTCTTTGTTTGGAACCGCACTCCGCGGCCCTACCCGAACTTTGTCGGTACACCGGCTGAGGTCGCGGAGCTTTGCGATTTCGTGCAGATATTCGTCGCCGACGACGAAGCGCTCCTCGAAATGATTCAGCGGATCAAG
>JBDUAZ010000012.1:0-8564 GCA_040004385.1 Chthoniobacterales bacterium
TAGCCGGGCCGAATGCTGCGCCATGCCGAGAAGGTGAGGCCGAGCAAAATCAGTGCGACGACGGCGACGACGAGGAGGGTAACAATGCGGCCGATGGGAGGCACGTTATGAGGACGATCTGGATTCATTAGTCTTTTCTGTTGATTAATTCAGGGCGACTTTTGTTTTGCTCCGTTCTGGACCCGGCAGTGCGTGCGTCGCGGAAACGCCTTAGTACCCACGGAGCCAGCAACAACGCAAGCCGCCACGCGACCCACAATAGAAGGATGGCGACTGCGATCTCAAGCCAGGTCGGGCTCATCGTTAGCTCATTTGCACGGCTTAATGTAACTGCGCCGCATGCCGAACACACGCCTAATCGAACGAGGAGGGGCCTTTCGATGGCGATAAGCCGGTCCAGGCGGTGCATTGCCTCTAGGTCCAGCGCCGGACACTGCGTTTGTAGTTGAGATATTCCGCTCCGAACTTGCGCTCGAGATATCGTTCTTCCCGCGTGATAACAATGCGATCGATGAGGACGAGGCCGATTGGAATGGCAAGCAGCATCCACGCGGAATCGATCAAGACCGCGAGCCCAAACGTCCACAAAGCGAAACCGATATACATCGGATTCCGGGTGAAGCGATAAAGCCCGTGCGCGACGATGCGCGTGCTCGGATTGAAGGGAATAGGATCAGTGCCGGCGCGTTTCTGCGTAATAAATCCGCCGACGTTCAGAGCAATTCCGGCGACGACGATCAGCGCGCCAAGTATCCATCGAGATACACCATTTATAAAGGTCGTCGGAACGCACCATTCGAGCGCAAGCGATGCGAGGATGGGAATAACGAATAGAAGCGGCGGCGCAATCGGAACGCCCGGACGATCTTCTTCAGGTGGCGGTTCCAAAGGCATCGGGATAAAATCTAATCACGAACTCTTAGCGCGCGACGCGAATAAAAAGAAGAGGAAGGGCGCCTTCGTTTCCGAAGGCGCCCTCCATTTCGACGGCGATAAGCCGAATTCTGTCCGACCGATTGCTCAGCCGGGATGATCATTTATCTCAACTCACTTGTGTGAATCGCCCGACCCCGCCGGAGCGGGGACCGTGATGCGACGATACCCGAGGATCGACGGACCGGCTGCCCTCCCTCTGTTCTGTCTTGCACCGCATGGGGTTTTTCCTGCCTCACAAATTACTTCGTGAGCGGTGAGCTCTTACCTCGCCTTTTCACCCTTACCTTTCCTTGTTGCCAAAGAACTGGCGGTGTCTTTTCTGTGACACTTTCCATAACCGAAGTCTTGCGACCGCGGCTTCCGCGTGTTCTACGCGGCATGCTGCCGTGTGGTGTTCGGACTTTCCTCTAGCGGGCATTTCGGCCCGCCAGCGATCATCTGCCATCAGCTCAGATCTTACATCGGCCGCCGTCCCCCCGCAATGCGCTAAACCGGGGACGGTACCGCAACCAAAAACCAGCTGATCATCGCCAGTCCGATCGCGAGTTTTGCGATCATTCCAGCGACGCTGCCAAGCAGTGTCCCCCAGCCCGCCTTTCCCGCTTTCACAAGTCGTTTCCCGGCAATTAATTCTCCGGCCACGGCCCCGACAATCGGGCCAATAATCAGTCCCGGCAGCGCGAAGAATAGTCCGACCAAGCCGCCGACAACCGCCCCCAGCGTTCCCCATTTCGTCGCACCGAAACGGCGGGCGCCGAAATATCCCGCGGCCATTTCGACCAAATACGAAACGAGCGTGAGCGAAATCAAAGCGGCGATCGTCCCCCAGCCCACGCTCCGTTCCGCACCAAGCATGATCCGGTGAACGACGGCCCCGGCGAGTATGATCGTTGTGCCGGGCACGATCGGAAGGACGGTCCCAATTAGTCCGATCGCCATCATTACGATCGCGACTGCCCACCAGAAAAGCGCCATCAGCTTGCTCGTGCGCGAGGAGGTGGTTGCGCGTGCTTGTTGGTAAATCTTTTGACCCTGCTCACGCCATTTCTATAGTGACTCTTCCACCTTAATTCAAAACAGGAGATTACCATGCCGCTCGCAGTTGGAACCAAAGCCCCGGACTTCAGCCTTCCGACGAAAACCGCCGACGGCCCGAAGCAGATCAAACTAAGCGACAACTTCGGCAAGCGGAACGCGCTGCTTTTATTTTTTCCAATGGCATTTACTGGCACCTGCACGACGGAAATGTGCGGAATCAGTAATGGCCTTCGCGAATACAGCAGCTTGAATTGCGAGGTCTACGGAATCAGCGGCGACAATCCGTTCGCGCAGGAAGCCTGGGCAGCAAAAGAAAAAATCACGGTGCCGTTACTGAGCGATTACGAACATAAGGTCGCCAGGATGTATGACGTGGTCTACGATTCGTTTCTTCCGCAGATGAATCTCGGCATGGGTGGGGTCGCCAAGCGCGCCGCGTTCGTTATAGATCGCGACGGCGTGATCCAACATGCGCAAAGCAACGACGATGCGCGCGAGTTACCGAACTTCGACGAAATCAAGGCGAAGCTTGTGGAGCTGAAGTAACGATAGTGTCGAAATCAACCTCGCTCGGCTCAGATTGACAACGTGAGCAGCAACGGCTTCAGGACGCTTCAGACATTCAAAACCGGAAACGGTCGCGAAGCGAAATTCCATTCGCTGCCTGCACTGGAAGAACAGGGCATCGGACCAATTTCGCGTTTGCCGATAAGCATTCGCATCGTGCTCGAATCGGTCCTGCGGAATTGCGATGGAAAGAAAGTCCGGCGCAAAGATATCGAGACGCTGGCGAATTGGAACGCAAAGAAGCCTGCCAACGAAGAGATTCCGTTCGTTGTCGCGCGCATTGTGCTGCAGGATTTCACTGGCGTGCCGCTTGTCGTGGACCTCGCGGCGATGCGGAGCGCGGTGAAACGGCTGGGCGGCGATCCAAAAATCATCGAGCCGCTCGTGCCGGTAGATCTCGTTGTCGACCATTCGGTGCAGGTGGATTTCGCCGGGTCAGCGGAAGCACTCCGCTTAAACATGGAGATGGAGTTTAAGCGCAATCGTGAGCGCTACGAGTTCCTCAAATGGGGCCAGCAGGCGTTCAAAACATTCGGCCTCGTCCCGCCAGGGATCGGCATCGTGCACCAGGTGAATCTCGAGTATCTGGCCAAAGGTGTACTCGAGCGCGATGGCGTTTATTTTCCGGACACGCTCGTCGGGACCGACTCGCACACGACGATGATCAACGGCCTCGGCGTCGTTGGATGGGGCGTCGGCGGTATTGAGGCGGAGGCCGGCATGCTCGGTCAGCCGGTTTATTTTTTAACGCCGGAAGTTGTCGGCGTGCACATGACCGGCGCGCTCTCCGAAGGTGTGACCGCAACCGACCTCGCCCTGCACATCACGGAAATGCTGCGCGCGCAGAAAGTCGTCGGGAAGTTTGTCGAGTTTTACGGCGAAGGCGCGGCGTCGTTGCCGGTAGCGGACCGCGCAACGATCGGCAACATGGCGCCTGAGTACGGAGCGACGATGGGTTTCTTTCCGATCGACGTTGAGTCGGTCACTTATCTGCGCGCCACAGGCCGCACCGACGAGCAGTGCACCGCCTTTGAAAATTACTTCCGCGCGCAACAAATGTTCGGCATGCCGCGCAGAGGTGAAATCGATTACAGCATCGACCTGGATCTCAACCTCGCCGATGTCCAACCGAGCGTCGCTGGACCGAAGCGCCCACAGGATCGTATAAATCTGCCGCAACTCGGCGATACGTTTCGATCGCTTTTTGCGAAACCGGTTAAAGACGGCGGCTACGGCAAGACCGCGGAAGATTTGAAGAAGCGTTTTCCGCTCCATCTTAACGGCACCGCCAGACCGACTGATGCGCAACTCGAACCATCCAGCGTCGCGGCTGCGACGGACACTGCGGAGGCGATGGTCGCCGACGGCGGCACAAAGCTTGGGGAAACCGCCGGCCAGAGTGAAATGATCACGAATCGCCCTACGGCGACACCCGCGGAAATGCTGGCCCAGGCGCACGCGCCGGAATTCAAAGAAGGCGATTCGCGAATCGGCCATGGCAGCGTGTTGATCGCGGCGATCACAAGCTGCACGAACACGAGTAATCCGAGCGTGATGCTCGCGTCCGGTTTGCTCGCAAAGAAAGCGGTCGAGCGAGGCCTTCGCGTCAATCCCGCGGTCAAAACGTCGCTCGCACCAGGCTCGCGTGTCGTTAGCGATTATCTGAACAAAACCGGATTACAGAAGTATCTCGATCAGCTCGGATTCAACGTCGTCGGTTACGGCTGCACAACCTGCATCGGGAACTCGGGTCCGCTCGATCCGAAGATTGAAAAAGCGATCAACGATAACGATCTGGTCGCTGCCTCAGTGCTTTCCGGGAACCGGAATTTCGAAGCGCGGGTGCATCAAAATATTAAAGCGAATTTCCTCATGTCGCCGCCGCTCGTCGTTGCCTTCGCGCTGGCGGGGCGCGTGGACATTGACCTCTCGAAGGAGCCACTTGGTAGAGATCGCGACGGTAAAAACGTCTATCTGCGCGATCTTTGGCCGACGCTTCAGGAGATCCGCGATACGTTGCAATCAGCGCTCACGCCTGAGGTTTTCCGTCGCTTGTATCGCGACTTTGCCGGCCAAAATCCGAAGTGGAATGAAATTACGTCCAGCACCGGCGACGTTTATCAATGGGACGAAGGCAGCGATTACATCCATGAGCCGCCGTTTTTCACCGACTTCGGAATGGAAGCGGGGCGGATCCAAGAAATTCGCAACGCGCGTGCGCTTGGAATTTTTGGCGACTCCGTCACGACGGATCACATCTCGCCGGCGGGCGCGATCAAGCCGACCTCGCCGGCTGGGCGATACTTGGAATCGCGCGGGATCGAGCCGGCTGATTTTAATAGCTACGGCTCACGTCGGGGCAACGATCACGTGATGACCCGCGGCACGTTCGCGAACGTGCGGATTAAGAACCTGATGGTGCCCGGTGTGGAAGGCGGCGTGACCGTTTATCAGCCAGGCGGCGAACAGATGTCGATCTACGACGCGGCGACGAAATACCAGGCGGAGGGAACGCCGTTAATTATTCTCGCAGGTCATGAGTACGGAACCGGGTCGTCGCGCGATTGGGCGGCGAAAGGCACACGATTGCTCGGAGTAAAGGCCGTCGTCGCCGCGAGCTTCGAGCGCATTCACCGATCCAACCTCGTCGGCATGGGTGTGTTGCCATTGCAGTTCATTGATGGTCAAAGCGCGCAGTCGTTAGGCCTCGTTGGGAGTGAGCTATTCAGCATCACCGGCGTCTCAGATTCCCTGCAGCCCGGCGAACGACTGACGTTCGAAATTACGCGCAAAAGTGGCGAGCAGGAAAACGTCCCCGTTAAGGTGCGCATCGATACTCCGATTGAAGTCGATTATTACCGGCACGGCGGCATCCTGCCATTCGTGTTGCGGGAATTGATGGCAAAAAAGTAGCTACTCTCGCGCGCTGTCCCGGCGAAAAACCGTGACAAAGGAGCCGTCGGCCATGAACGCGGATTCCGGTGTGACCGATAAAGGCGTCACGAACTTCTCTCCGTAGAGCGTTGCGACATCGGCGCGCAGTCCGAACGTCTCCGCTGTCCAGATCTTCCAGCGGGCATGCTCGACCCGGTATTCGCTCGTTTGTTGCCCACGGCGCGTGTAGCCCCATGTATGCTCGGCGATGAACTCCTCGTGGGATCCGGCAGCTATGCTTTGCGCTTCGCCGCGCGCGGTCATTTCGAGCGATTCCCACGTCGTGCCGCGTCGCCACTCATAACGCGCACTTACTTCCCCATCGCGATCGATCACTTCGCTCCGCATCGGCAACGCCTGATACGGTTCGCCGTAAAACACCCGCGCAGTGACGGCAATCGCCGTCCTCGGCACAAGCTCGCGAATGAAACAGACGCCGCGCCTCCACGTGTCCGCTGATTTCTTGCGAACGTAAAAGCGAAGGTTTACCTCCTCGAAATTGCGGTGGCGCGGGATTGGCAATCCCATCACGAGCGTGTGATAAAACAAAAATCCGACGATGCTGATGTACGTTTTGCCGTTGAAAAAATCGAGTTCAGTACCCACCGGCACATGCGGCGCGAGAAGGGCGGGGTCGACGACAAAGTTCACCATCGCGAGGTAGCGCCAATTTGCCGTGAGAAATGGCTTTAGCACGTTCTTCGCGTCCCTTCGCGGGCAATCAGCGAATCAATTCCTCGAGCGACGGATCGACCCGTGCGCCGAGCGACGTTGCCTTCGCGTAATGTTCCTTCGCGAGTTCCTTCGCCGGTGGCTGCGCAGTCGCGTAGATCACTGCGAGATTGTAATGCGCATCCGCGTACTCCGGATTCGCAGCGATCGCTTCGAGCATTTCCCTTTGCGCTGCTTCCTGCAAACCTTTTTGGCTCGCTGCGATGCCAAGATAATTATGCGCGATAAAGCTCTTCGGATTAATCGCGAGCGCTTTCGTTAACTCGAGGACCGCTTCGTCAAATTTTCTTTGTCGATAATAAACGATCCCGAGCGTGCGATGCGAAAATTCATCTTCCGGCGCGAGCGTGATCACCTTCTTCAGGGTTGATTCAGCCGCCTTCAGCTCTCCGGTCCGGAAATAGACAACGCCGAGATTTGAGAGCGAATACAAATTGTTCGGACTCTTCGCCAGAATCTGCTTGTACTGTTTTTTCGCCGCCCGATATTCTCCGTTGTCGAAGTTCTCCTTCGCTTTACGCGCGAGAGTCGCCAGTTCTTGCTGGACCGTAGGCTGCGGCGTGGCTTGCCCCTCCGCTCCGCCTGGTTGTCTGGCTTCGGGCGGCGGAGACGTTACCCGCCTATCTGCGTCAGCCGAAGGCTGTGCCGATCCCTGTTTTACGACCGTGAAGCTGGCCTGCAGCGCTGCAGGATTGCTGTCCGACAAGGCCACAACAGGTTGCCGAAGCAACGACAATTCTTCGGGACTGAGCTTCGTAACCGGCTGTGCGAGCAGCTCAATTTGCTGATTCAAAGTTTCAGATTTGATTCGTAATTTGTCGAACTCCGCCAGCATCAGTTTCTTTGTCTGGTCGCGCCGTGCTTCCTCCTGTCTCTCGCGGACGACTATCCCGCGCAAAATCTCGTTTTCCTTCGTCAGTCGCCCGGTTTCCTCTGCATTCGCACCCGTCAGCTTCGCTTTGTTCAACTCCGAGCTGGCTTCATCAAGCTGTGATCGCAAGTCGGCGATCGTGACTTCGAATGCCTGGTTTTGCTTCTGGCCCGTCGCAATCTGCTGACGCAGTTGCTCGAGCTGCCGCTTCACGTCCGCGACTTCCTGTTCCTTCTTCGGCTTTTCCTCGCTGATTTCGCGAACCGTCTTCTCCGCGTCCGTCAGCTTTTGTTTTAGATTGGAATTCTCCCTGACGAGGGCCTGAATGCGTTCCTGCGCCTGCTTGCCGGCCTCAAACCGCTCGTTCATCTCGTTCCACTCCTTCCTGACGCTCGCGATTTCCTTGTTCGCTTCCGTCAATTTTTCGCTTGCGACGTTCTTCCCCTCCTCGGCCGTCACGCGACTTTCCTCCGCAGAAGTGAGCGCTTTTTTCAACTGTCCGATCTCCGCTCGCAACGCTTCCTGGGCTTTCGCGGTGGCCGTGTCGCCTTCCTCATTTTTCTTCAGCGACTCGTGCGCCGTGGCCAGCTCTCCGCGCAGCTCCTTGTCCGTCCCCAGCGTTTTCTCCAGCTCTCCCTGTGCCTTCGCCAGTTTCGTATTTGAATCCTGTAGACGGGTCGCGAGCGTCTTCTTCTCTTCCTGCACCGAGCTATACTCCGCGCGCGATTTCTGCAGCTCGGCCTGCAGCTGATCGACTTTTTCGCGTAAACTTTTTGTCGCCTCTTTGATCGCCGTGTCGCTCGATGCCGGCGTTTGCATTCGCACTTCGCCGAGTCGCGGCGTCGGCGCGTCTACGTTTGGTTCGGGCGGTCCGGCGATCGCAGGGAGATCGGGGGGAGATAATGGCTCACCGATTGGCACGGCAGGAGGGGCCGTTGGCGCAGGTTCGGATGTGGCGGCTAGATCTTTTTGCGTCGAAATTTTTGTCTGTACTCGCAGAATACTCTCCCCGATTTTTCGGCTGCGGTATTCGACGATTGCCTGCTGCCAGTCGCCGTGCGTCTTGCGCAATTCCTCCAGCAGACTTCCCGCGAATCGGAATTTCGCGATGGCGGGTTGCAGTTGATTATCGTGCTCGAGTTTTTCACCCTGCTGCGATGTCATGTATGCTTTCAGGAAGACCTCGCTCGGATCTTCGGATTGCGCCTTAAGCAACGGGGGCGCGTTGAAAAAATGAAAACCGGCGAGCAAAAACAAACCGATCTTCTTCATCTTGGGGGGAGCGCGATGATACCTGGGCGAGGCGGAGTTGCAATGCATTGCAGTCAGGCTGCTCACGATAACTAGCAGCATGCCCGTGAACCGGGATAGGCTTTGCAATCTCTCGTGGCGACCCTAAAATTGGCGACGACGGTGGCCATAGCTCAATGGTAGAGCTCCAGATTGTGGTTCTGGCTGTTGCGGGTTCGAGTCCCGTTGGCCACCC
>JBDUAZ010000042.1:0-2555 GCA_040004385.1 Chthoniobacterales bacterium
AGGCGCGAGAGATCGGTGATAAGAAAAACGCCAGAGTGACCGCAGAGAGAAGGAAATGCTCTTGTTTCACGTGAATGGGATGGCCGCTGAGACTGGCGTCGTCAAGTTATTGCTGCGATGCCTCCTCGCTCGCGACGGATTGTGCCACTGCTGTTTCCGATTCGGCTTCGTCGTTCTGCTCCGCTTTCCCAGCGGGCGGCGCCACAGTTTCTTTCGGCGCGGCCGTAGGCAAATAACGTCGACGAAGCTCCTCGGAATTTGGCAGCTCATCGAGATTCCGCAGGCCGAAGTGCTCTAGAAAAAATTCCGTCGTCTCGTAGAGCAGCGGACGCCCTGGGACCTCCGCGCGTCCACCGATTTTCACCAGTCCGCGTTCCATTAATGTTTGCAGAACGCCCTCGATGGTGACGCCACGAACCGCTTCGACATCAGCGCGCGTGATCGGTTGCCGGTATGCGATGATCGCCAGCGTCTCGAGACTCGGGGGCGTGAGCCGCGCAGGTTTGGCTGCTGGAAATAACTGACGCACCCATCTCGCGTAGAGCGGATCGCTCGCAAGCTGCCAACCCTCGGCCTTCTCGACGAGCTGAAACGCGCGCTCTTGCTGGATGTATTCAATCTTCAATTCCTCCAGGGCCGCTGCGAGTTCCGCTTCACTGACGCGCGCAAACTCGTTAGGCATCAATTCATCTTCGGCGCCCGCTCCTTTAACCGCAGCGCGAAGCTCTCCGACGCCCAGCGGCTTTTGCGCGCTGAACAGAAGGGCCTCGACGACGCGAATCAATGTCATGAGATCAGTTCACCCCGATGGCGTTCTGAATAGCGTCAGCGATGCGGTTCGCCTGCCGATCAATAAGCTCCGCCTCACGTCCTTCGATCAGCAACCGAATTTTCGGTTCCGTGCCGGAATAACGCAGCAGGACACGGCCTTGCCCGGAAAGCTCCCGCTCCGCTTCGCCGACCAACTTCATCACATTGGGAATCTGATCGAGCGGCGTCTTCTGTTTGACGCGCAGATTCCGCTGCGCCTGCGGATACTTCGTCAGGCAACGCTTCAATTCACTGAGCGGTTTTCCCGTTGATTTCATGATACGCAAAATTTGCAGCGCGCTGATGATGCCGTCGCCTGTTGTCGTGAAGTCGCGAAAAATCATGTGCCCGCTTTGCTCGCCGCCGAGATTTAGGTTCCGCTGCACCATTTCCTCGATCACGTAGCGATCGCCCACCTTCGCGCGGACCACTTTACCGCCGGCCGCGGCGAGCGCTTCGTCGAGGCCGAAATTGCTCATCACGGTTGCGACGAGCGTCTCCTCGCGCAGTTGGTTCGAGCGCAAAAGATCAACCGCCGCGATCGCCAGAATCTCATCGCCATCGACGATCTCGCCGCTCTCATCGCAAAGCAGAACGCGATCGGCATCGCCGTCATGTGTGATGCCGATGTCCGCGCCGGTTTCTTTAACGAGAAGCTGAATCTCAGTCGGATAAGTGCTGCCGCATTCCGCGTTGATGTTGGTGCCGTTCGGCTCGTTATGCGCGACCTTAACCTCCGCGCCCAGCTCGCGAAGAATGCAGGGGGTTGATTTGTAGGCCGCGCCGTTCGCCACATCGACGGCAATCCGCATTTTCTCGAGGGACATTTTTCTTGGGAAACTCGCTTTTGCGAATTCCACGTAGCGGCCGAGCGCGTCGTCGATACGTCGCGCGCGACCGATTTTCCCAGCGGTCGGACGAACCGAATGGATGTCGCCGCTGAAAACGAGATCCTCGATCTGCTTCTCGACATCGTCGTCGAGCTTATAGCCATCGTGCCGGAAAAATTTAATGCCATTGTCTTCGTACGGATTGTGCGAAGCCGAGAGGACGATGCCCGCATCCGCACGCAAGGAGCGCGTGATGTAAGCAACGCCCGGTGTCGGCAGCGGGCCGATCAGGAGGACGTCAACCCCAAGCGATGTGATGCCGGCGACGAGCGCGTTTTCGAGCATGTAACCGGACAGGCGTGTGTCCTTGCCGAGAACGATTTTGGGCCGCGTGCTCCCGCGGTGTTCGCGCGGATTCAGTTGTGTGAAAACGTGCGCGGCCGCGCGTCCGAGTTTCAGCGCGGTTTCCGCCGTGACCGGTTCCACATTCGCGACGCCGCGGACGCCGTCTGTTCCGAAAATTTTCTTCTCGTGCGCCACTGGAGTGATTGAAACGCGCGAACTGCCGTTCGTAAATCGAAATTACCTATCGAGCGGGGTCGTTATGAATTTGCGCTGGCTTCCTCCGCCGCGTTCATCTCATTAATTTTTCGATGGAGCGTGCGCCGGCTGATCCCAAGCTTTTTCGCAGCCGCGGTGATGTTGCCGTTCGTTGCCGCGAGCGCCTGCATAACCAGACGTTTTTCAGTCTGGTGAATATCGAACGCGCTCGACTTTTCGCCGAACGCTTTTGATGGGGTAATACCGCCCGGCAACGTCGCCCCCGTCGCCTGCCGCACATTCATCGGAAGCTCGCGCACGGTGATCTTTGAGCCGGTTGCCATGACCACGCCGTGCTCAATCGCGGTGCGCAGC
>JBDUAZ010000132.1:0-8515 GCA_040004385.1 Chthoniobacterales bacterium
TCGTGACCTCTCGTCAGGTAGCCGTTGTCCTCCGGCTTGATCTCGCGGCCATCATACTCGGCGACGTCCCCTCGCCTCGCGATCCATTCGGCACGGAGCGGCACGAGGCCTTGCGTGGAATCGGGCGATTGATTGGGATCGCTCCATGGCCCGCTGCAGTCGTAGACGCGGATCGGTTCGTTAGGTTCGATCGTCCCGTCGAAGCTTTTCGTGTTTGCCTGCGAGATTTCGCGAAACGGAACGCGGATATCGGGGTGCAGCTCGCCTTCGACGTAAACGCGCCGGCTATTCGGCATGACGTAATCGCCGCTCCGAGGTTCGAGAGAATCTTTGGTCGCAATCATAGGATGAGGAGTCCGCAGATTTCACAGATTTTCGCAGATTTTGTTTTCTGGAATCCGTGTGAATCGGGACCGAGGGAATCTGTGGAAGAGCTTGTCCGCATAAACAAAAAGCCACGCGTGGAAACGCATGGCTGGAAACTCAACTCCTCGCTCCCTGCGACGGCATTACCCGCATCAGGTTCAAGGGGTCGTCCGTTTCCGGACCTCTCAGCCAGTGGCTCCCCCGCAGTTACAATGAGAATAACGGCGCGCTTCGCGAAGTCAATCCGCGCAGAAACGTTACGGCTCGAAATGCCAGAATGGTCCAAACTGCCACCACCTCGGCTTCGGCGCTGGTGACAACGCAGGTGTGTCCGCGGTCTTCGACGTCGCATTTTGCACGGGCTGCGCCGTTGCTGGATCGACGACGGAAGTTTGCGCACCGTTCGCGTCAGTGGGCGCGGGGGCGTTTGGAGGAGAATCTGCGGGAGGCGTCGGCGGCAGGTTTTCCGGTTCAGGCTCGGGTGTGGTCGAAGCGACCATCGCGCTGCTCTCTGCTTCGCCGGCTTGTTCCGTGAATTCGCCCGGCGGAGCGGCCAACCGGGCGGCGGAAACTTGCGGCGGCTCGTTCGTCCCGGCCTCGCCAAGGCGAACCGCTGTCGTGTACTGGATTTCGGAGTTGCTCACTGGCGCTATGGAGGCGGTAGCGAAACTTTCCGGAGGCGGTTTCGTCGCGTCGCGTGCGACAAGCGGGCCATCTAGGCGTCTGTGATAATCCGAGACCAGCATGGGGCGCTGCTTTTTCTCGACCAGCGCCTTGTAGTTCTCGATGCCAATGCTGATCGTGTGCGCGAGCTTCGCGCGCCACGTGCTATTCGCGATCAGGCGGCTCTCGCCGCGTTCCGTAAGAAAACCACCCTCGACCAGGATTGCCGGCAATCTCGTCTGGCGCAAGACCGCGAAGCGCGCGCGCTTCATCCCGCGATCGAACTCCGAAAAGTGGCCGACTACGGAGTGATAGACGGAAGTCGATAGTGCGAGGCTCGGTGCGTCGACTGGGCTGCCGGCCTGCATGTTGAAAAAGTGCGATGCGAGAGCGTTGTCCTGCGTGGAAGGAGCGCCGCGTGGGGTAAGCGAATAGATTTCAAAACCAGCCGCCGCCGGATTCGTATCCGTGGCGTTGAAATGGATGCTGACGAAGATGCTGTCGCGCGTGGCGTTTGCGATTTGCGCGCGCACCTCCAAGGGCACGAAAACGTCGCTGTCACGCGTCATGATGACTTTGAGCCCCTTCGCCTCGAGCAAAGGTTTGAGCTGTCGCGCAACGTCGAGGGTGTAATCTTTCTCGCAACCGAAAGGGCTACGCGCGCCTTTGTCATGCCCGCCGTGACCCGGATCGAGCACGACGGTCTGGATTCTCCCGAGATTCGGGATCATGTGCGGCCGGAACTGAGGCTCGACCGTTTTCACGAGATCGACGCGTGAGATAAGAAATTTTCCATCCTTCCCGACGACGGGAAAAGAGAGCCAGTTGCGGACGCCATTAATGATGGATTCGCGGCTGTCGAGCATGACCTCGATTTGGTTGCGACCGTTATCAAGGCGCAGCTTTTTGCCGACCGGCTCGACGTTCGCCGGCAGGCTGTAAAACTTCGCGACGTTATCCATCGTGAGATAATCACGCGAACCGACTTTGATTACCTGCCAATCCGACGCGGCATGCGCCGCAGCGGCGCCGGCGAGTAATTGCGCGATCGTGCACCCAATGAAAAGAGTGCGGCTACTGCGGGCGATCATAGCTTATAAGATGCAGGAAAAATATCATAACGCCAGAGAGTTCCGGCCAAACGCAGGCTTACGCGCGGGAGTGGAGATTACTTGTTCGTCCGTCGTTGGACAAGCCCCCTGTTCTCGCGTTTGGTGGCGGATGCTCAAGTCGTTTTGTCTCCTCCTTGTTAGTGTCCTCGGTGCGGGTGGTTTATGCGCGCAGTCGGAGCCGCAGAAACCCGATGCAGTCAATACAGCCTCCCCGCCCCCAAACGTTCATAAGGCTTCCGAGCCGGTCAAAGGTCCGCCCCCGGCAGCGTCGCCCGCTTCCGGCGCGCAGGCCTCGACGAGCGATTCGGCCAAGCCCCAGGTCGACAAGAACCCGCCGCCACTGGATCTCAAGAATATGGACACTTCCGTGAAGCCAGATCAGGACTTCTACCTTTACGCGAACGGCGGATGGATTAAGCGCAACCCGATTCCACCGGAATTCGCTCGCTGGGGCGCTTTCAATGAGCTTGCAGAAAAGAACAACGACGAGCTGCATGAGATCGCAGAGAAGGCCGCCGCGGCCGCACCCGGTGCCCAGTCGAAAGGTAACGTAGAGAAAGCTGCCTCGGCTGAATTACAAAAGGTCGGCGACTTTTACGCGAGCGGGATGGACGAAAAAGCCGTCGACGCCGCGCGCACAAAGCCGCTCGATGAGGAGTTCAAGCGCATCGATGCGATGAAAGATCGCAATGACGTGCTGAAGGAAATCGCGCACCAGCATTCCATGGGTATTGGTTCGTTCTTTGGATTCACATCCGGTCAGGATGACAAGAACAGCACGATGGTCATCGCGCAGGCCTACCAGGGTGGTCTCGGCATGCCGGACCGTGATTACTACACGAAGGACGACGACGCTTCGAAAAAGCTGCGCGACGCCTACGCGCAGCACGTGACGAAGATGTTCACGTTGCTCGGTGAACCCGCGGAGGCCGCGGCGAATCACGCCAAGGCGGTGATCGCGCTCGAGACCTCGCTCGCGAAACCGGCACGCACTCGAGTCGAGTTGCGGGATCCGCAAAAGAATTACAACAAAATGAGCCAGGCGGACCTGCAAAAGCTCATGCCGGATTGGAATTGGGCGGATTACTTCAAAGCAATCGAACTGACGGAACCGGGCGACATCAACGTCGGACAGCCGGACTTCTTCAAGGCCGCGAATGACGTTTTCAAAACCGTCTCTCTTGATGATTGGAAGACGTATCTGCGCTGGCACCTCGTCCACTCGATTGCGCCGGCGCTTTCGAGCGACATCGTGAACGAGAACTTTAATTTCTACACGAAAACGCTGACCGGTGCGAAGGAACTCAAGCCGCGATGGAAGCGCGTCGTGAGTGCGACCGACACGGTCCTGGGCGAAGCGCTCGGCAAGCTTTACGTCGCGGACCATTTCCCGCCCGAAGCAAAGGCGCGCGCGCTCGAGATGGTGGAGAACGTGAAGGAGGCCGTCGCCGATCGGATCAAATCGCTCGAGTGGATGGATGAGTCGACCAAACAGGAAGCGCTCAAGAAGCTTGCGGCGTTCACCATCAAAATTGGTTACCCGGACAAATGGCGCGACTACTCGCTCCTGAAAATCGAGCGCGGATCCTATGCATTAAACGTCGCACGCGGCGAGACGTTCGCGCAGGCGCGTGAGTGGAAAAAAATCGGTAAACCTGTCGATCGGAGCGAATGGGGAATGACGCCGCCGACGGTCAATGCCTATTACAATCCGAACTTGAACGAAATCGTTTTCCCCGCGGGGATTTTGCAGCCGCCATTCTTCGACGCGAAAGCTGACGACGCGGTGAACTATGGGGGCATGGGCGCGGTGATTGCGCACGAAATCACTCACGGTTTCGACGACCAGGGACGCCAATACGACGCCGTCGGTAATTTGCGCGACTGGTGGTCGCCTGCTTCGGCGAAGGCCTACACCGAGCGTTCGAAGGCGATCGTCGCGCAGTACGCGGCCTACGAGCCGCTGCCGGGAATTCATATCAACGGAGAACTGACGCAAGGCGAAAACATCGCTGATGTTGGCGGAATTAAACTGGCCTACACCGCGCTGCAGAAAGCGATCGCGAAGAAAGGCCGCCCGGAAAACATCGACGGATTTACGGCCGAGCAGCGTTTCTTCCTCGCGTTCGCACAGATCTGGCGCAACAACCAGCGAGAGGAAGACATGAAGCTGCGTCTCAATACCGATCCACATTCACCGGGCCGTTTCCGCACGATCGGGCCGGTCTCGAACATGGAGGAGTTCGCGAAGGCGTTTAACATCCCGCCGAATTCGCCGATGATCCGCCCGCCGGACCAGCGTGTGAATATCTGGTAAACAAAGGCAGGCAGGAATGCCTGCCCTACAATTCAGCCGCCGCTCGTGTGAAGCGCGAGCGGCGGTTTTACGTACGAGCGGGCTCTTCTGTCATCCTGAGCCGCGCCAGATGGCGAAGGATTTCTATTCCTTCGCGACCTTTCCGCCCCAGGACAAAATCTTCGCTTTCGTTCCAGCCGCCTCAGCCTCTTTTATGTCGCCGTTGCGATTGTAGAAAAGCGAGAGACTGGTCCATCCGATCTGGTCGTTAGGCCGCAGCTCCGTCGCTTTCCTTCCGGCCTCGATCGCCTCGGGAAAGCGTCCCAGCTTCATCAACGCCATCCCCAGCGCATGCCATCCATCGAAAAATGTGGGCGCGATCTCCACGCACCTCCGGTATTTTTCGACCGCGCATTCCAGTTCGCCGATCGCGAGGTCCCCGTTCGCGTCGTCGAAGAGCTCGTCAACGGCTTCCATTCCCAGCGCGATGATCAGCCATCGCGTTCGCCCGGACCGCGCGTTACCTGAATGCCCGCCACCTGTCTGCGATCACGCAACCACTCATAAAAAACGACGCTGCGCTTGCCGCGAAGATACCGCTGATCGAATGCAACCTTGCCTTGCTCATAACCAGCAGGATCGATTGGGTCGCGTTTCTCAAAAACGGCAACAAGGCCGCCCTCGGGGGTCGGCATGAAATCGCTGACCTCGCCGGGCTCCAGTTCCGCGACTGCGTTTTTGATCATCGGGAGGTCGGGCGCGTCAGTCTTCGGATCTGTCGGTTTATCCGGCGGCGCGGATGAATCCATCAATGTGAACGGCGGGAGGCGATCGAGTTTCGCTCCGTTGTCCTGTGCCACTTTCTCGAGCGGCGTCCGGGATTTGATCGCTTCACGAATCTGACTCGCCAGTTGTGCGCCCTTATTCGACGCGATCTCGCGAAGGCGCTCCTTTTTGATTGCCTCGGTGATGGTGCCCTTCGCTTCTTCCAACGTGAGCGGCTTTGCTTCCGTCGTGCCAGCGAGGTTCAAGACATAGAAACCATCCCCGGCTTGGACGGCATCGCTGTGGGGTTCTTGCGTCGTAAGTTGAAAGGCAGTCTGCGCGAGGTCTGGATTGGCGGCGAGCCTGGGATCAGGCGCAGCGAGTGTGAACTCGCCCGTTACGTCCACCGGTTTCTGAAACTTTGCGGCAACCTCGGCAAACCTGGTGCCCTTCTCCAGGAGAGCCTGAGTGAAATCGTTCGCGCGATCCGCGAGCTTCTGCAAAGCGTCGACGCGCGGTTTTCCGGTCAGTTTCTTCTCCTCTTCGTTCAACGCAAAAGTCACGAATTCGACTTTGCGTTTCTCGTCGCTCTTTAGCTGCGCCTTGTGCGCTTCGTAATATTTGGCGATGTCGTCACCTGTAATTTTGACTTCCTTCGCCAAATCCTCCGCCCGCAACCTGACGACTGCGACGTTCATTTTGCCGTAGACCTGCTCGTAATTCTCCTTGCTCTCCGATTGAGGGATTTGCACGCCCGCGCTGATAATCTCCTTCAGCTTTTTTAGCGCCAGCTGGTCGGCCGCCAGCTCCTCGATCTGCGCTTCGCTGAAACCGAGGGAAGGAAGCGTCGTTTGTGCAAACTCATTGTACTTATTGATGTCGAACCCCGCGTCGCCGTGAAACGGCTGCAACGCTCTGACCACCTCAACGACCTCGCTTTGATTCGGTCGAATCCCGAGCCGTTCTGCTTCGTGGTGCAGGACGAGGCGGTTCCATGTGAATTCCGCATATGCCTTATCTTCCGACGACGCGCCCACAGTAAGATCCTGCGCAAGCGCGGACATGCCGAGACTGCGCGCCAGATTGAAGAGGCGCGCGTTACGCTGAAATTCGACGCGCGTGACGGTGCGATCGTAGATGCGTCCGAGATCGTCGTGCCGCGTGGCAGACAAATCGGTTTTCGTAAAATAAAAGCAGAACGGAATCGCCAGGATCGCAATCACGATCATGAGCCACCGGTGATGCCGTCGTAGAATGGTAATCATGTTGTCTTCAGGTTGGGCGGAGTTGGCCGAAGTTAGTGTGCCGGTTCGGAGCACGCCAATTTCTTTTTCGCGTCGCGTTCGTGCTCAAGGCACTGTGCGGGAAGAATCTTGCGCGCCTTGTTCGCGCGACTTAGAGCTAGCGAGCAACCGCCACGCGCTGACTTTGAATACCGATCCGTACTCCAGCGAGATTCTCAGCCTCATGCAGACGCTGGTGAAATATCGAATGTCCGACCTGCGCGACGAGCTGGGGAAGATCGGGCGGACAACATCGATGCTCCACCCCGACGTGCTCCTCCTGATCTATCACTTGGCCAAGATCGCGACTGGCAACATTCTCGAGATTGGCGCTTTCGTCGGAGGCTCGACGATTGCCGCGGCGATGGGCGCGCGCGATTCCACTACACCGAAAAAGTTCATCACGATCGAGCCAGGCGGGCAGTTGAAAAACCACCGCATGGCGACGCGGAATATCTTCAAGGATTTGACCAAGAATTTGTCTCGTCGTGGCGTCGCCGCGCACGTCACTGCGCTCAACGGCTATTCCTTCGATCCGGTAGTGGTCGCGGCCGTTCGGAAAGAATACAAACCGGGCGATGTCGGATTTTTTAGCTTCGACGCCGACGATAATGTGCGTCGCGATCTCGATCTCTATGGCGATCTATTGGCCGATGGCTGCTGGGTTATGATCGACGATTACGTCGGGTCAGACGAGAAAGCGGCGCCGACGCGCGCTTACGTCGACGAGTTTGTCGCGGCCGGAAAACTGGTGCCGCTCGGATACTACGGCTGGAGCACGTGGGTCGGACGATGGCGGATGGCTACTGCTGGATAGCCCCCGCACGCTACGATTTCTCTTCGTTCTGTTTGCGGCGCGCGCGCGCTTTTAAGCGAAGCGCATTCAGCCGAATAAAGCCCGTCGCGTCGCTCTGTTTGTAAGTGTCCGCGGCAGAACCTTCCATCGTCGCAATGTCGCTGTCGTAGAGACTCTTCGCGCTCTTCCTACCGGCGACGATGACGTTTCCTTTGTAAAGCTTTAGTCGCACGGTGCCGCTCACATCACGCTGCGTCTGCGCGACGAGCGCCTGCAGGGCTTCGCGTTCGGGCGCGAACCAGAAGCCATTGTAGACAAGTGTGCTGTAGTTTGGAATGAGGCTGTCGCGCAAATGCATCACTTCGCGGTCCATCGTCAGCGTTTCCATCTGCCGATGCGCGAAGTGCAGGATGGCACCGCCCGGTGTCTCGTAAACGCCGCGCCCTTTCATGCCGACAAATCGATTCTCCACAAGGTCGACGCGGCCAATTCCGTGTTGCCCGCCAAGTCTATTTAACGTCTGCATGACGCGCAGTGGTGACATCTGCTCTTCATTCACCGCGACGCAGTTTCCGTTTTCGTACTCGAGTTCGACGTATTCCGACTCGTTAGGCGCTTCTTCCGGCGACACGCTCAGTTTGTAGATCCCGCGTGCCCGTTCCGAACTGGCGTCGAACCACGGGTCCTCCAGAATTCCGCCCTCGAAACTGATGTGGAGGAGATTCCGATCCATCGAGTACGGTTTCGTCGCGCTCACCGACACCGGAATTTTGTGCGCCTCCGCGTAGGCGATCATCTCGGCGCGTCCCGGAAAATCTTTCCGAAATCGTTCCTCGCGCCACGGTGCGATCACGCGCAGCTCGGGCGCGAGCGCCGCGGCGGTCAATTCAAAGCGGACCTGATCGTTCCCCTTCCCTGTCGCGCCGTGTGCAATCGCATCGGCGCCTTCAGCGTGCGCGATCTCGACCATGCGTTTCGCAATCAGTGGCCGCGCAATGCTTGTTCCAAGAAAGTATTGATTCTCGTAAATCGCGCCCGCCTGCAGCATCGGAAAAATGAAGTCGCGCGCGAATTCCTCTCGCAAATCTTCGATGAAACACTTGGTTGCGCCGGAGCTGAGGGCCTTTGCTTCGAGGCCGTCCAGTTCTTCCTCCTGTCCAATGTCCGCGCAGAACGCGATGATCTCCGCCGTGTAATTTTCCTTCAGCCAGCGCAGGATGATCGAGGTATCGAG
>JBDUAZ010000058.1:0-2532 GCA_040004385.1 Chthoniobacterales bacterium
TCGGCGTGGTGACGGTGCCGGATCCACGGCTCGACGTGCTCTCCAAAATCTCCCATTCGCAAAAAGTCATTCCCGCTGCGATCGAATTCGTCGACATCGCCGGTCTCGTGAAAGGCGCGAGCAGCGGCGAAGGGCTCGGAAATCAATTCCTGAGTCACATACGCGAGGTGAACGCGATCGTGCAGGTCGTCCGCTGTTTCGAGGACAACGACATCCATCATGTCAGCGGAACAATCGATCCCATCCGCGACATCGAGGTCATTAATACAGAACTGGTGCTTGCCGATCTCGCGTCGCTACAGAAACGCCGTGATCGATTGCAAAAAGAAATTCGCGCCGGTTCGAAAACGGCAAAAGCGGAATCCGCCATCATGGACAAACTTCTCCCGCACCTGGATGCGGGTAAACCGGCGATTACTTTCGAGTTGAGCGAGGACGAAAAAATGGTGGCCCGGGATTTTTTCCTGCTGACGTCCAAGCCGACACTCTTCGCCTGCAACGTCGCGGAGTCTGATCTCGCGGCGATTTCGCAGAACGACGAATCAAACGCTGCCTTGAAGCATGTGAGGGCGGTGCAGGAATATGCGCGCAACCATTTCGCGACAGAAGCGGTAGTGATCAGCGCGCAGATCGAGAGCGAGCTGGTCGATCTGAGCGAAGCGGAAGCGCAGGAATATCTGCGCGATTTAGGCGTAAGCAGCAGTGGTGTGAGCGCGCTGATTCGGGCCGTCTACCATCTGCTTGGTTTACGCACTTACCTCACGACCGGTGAAAAAGAAACGCGGGCGTGGACAATTCATGAGGGCGACAAAGCGCCGGCCGCAGCCGGTGTGATCCATTCCGATTTCGAGCGCGGATTCATCGCTGCCGAAACGGTGCACTTCGACGATCTCGTCTCGCTCGGCTCCTTTGCGAAAGCACGTGAGTCCGGCAAGCTCCGGATCGAAGGTAAGGATTACGTCGTCCGCGACGGCGACGTCGTTGAATTCCGCTTTAACGTTTGATTCCGCCACCGCTGTTATCCGGAGGAGAAGGACGATCCGCCGGGCAGCGGCGTCGCGGGTTTCTTGTGCCCCACCCCGATGTCATCGCGGAATGCTTCCGCTCTCACTCAGCCGCGTAAAGGATTCGTCCGCACTGCTCGCAGCTGACGATCTCCTTGCCGCTTTTCACGCGATGTGCCGTTTGCGTAGTTATTTTCATGTGACAGCCGGTGCAGACTTCATGCTCCAAGGCGACAATTGCCGCGTCGCCCTTGCTCGCAAAGAGCCGCTCGAAACGACTTAAGACATCTTCATCGATCTTCGCCGCAATCTCGTCCCGCTCACGCGTCAACTCTTGCAGCCGCAAGTCAAGCGCCTTTCCTTTTTCATCCAAATCGGCAAGCTGCCTCGCGATCGAGTCGCGGGAGGCGGACGTCTTCTTCTCCTCGGATGCAACTTCAGCTTTTAGCTTGTCCCCCTGCTCCATGATCTCCAGTTCCTGATCTTCGATCTTCTGGATTTCCTTTTCGTATCGCTCGATCTCATTTCCCATCGCGCGGAACTCGTCGTTCTTGCGCGTTTCGTATTGCTGCGTTTTCAGCCGCGAGATACTGTCGTTTCGTGTGCCAACATCGAGTTCCAGTTTTTTGCGATCAACTTCAAGCTGGCGCGCCCGCAACTTCATTGCCTCCAGGCTTGCGGCGGCCGCGACCGATTGCGACTCGAGTGATTTGCGCTGGAATGGCAACGAGTTCGCTTCGGTCTGAATTTGTTTGATCCTTTGCGCGCGGTCTTGAAGAACGAGCAACTGTTCCAAATCCGCTTGCACGCGCGAATGTTATGGGCAGAGACAACCGGCGTCAATTCGCGTGGATGACGCTGATGCCGCAGCCGAGCAGCGCTTAACGAACGCGTCAACCGCCGTTCAATATGTCTCTACGGGCGAGCGTTTTCCGTCTTCCGCGCTGCGTTTTCCCGCCTCCTCCTCACCGAGGACCGCAACGCGTAAGCCCCACACCTCTGCGTCGAGCCGCGCAAACTCGTCTTCGGAAAATACAGCCGGCGCCGCCAGTTTTTTCTTGAACTTAGCGACACTTTGCAGCGCACGTTCCGTATGGGAGGCTGGCAGCGCGCGCAGGATTGTCTGTACTTCATCGATCGCGGCGACCCGGTGACAAATCATTGCGAGATCGTTTCCGGCAGTGATGGCGAGCCGGATGGTTTCGCCGAGTCCGTACTCGTTCAAGATCGCGCCCATATCGAGATCGTCTGTCATGACGAGCCCATCGTAACCGTATTCATGCCGCAGTAATCCGGTAATGATCCGCTCCGAAAGCGATGCCGGTTTTTTCTGCGTCTCAAAACAAGGATACCAGCCGTGACAAATCATCATGCTGTCGACTGCGCGGACGAAATCGCGAAACACGGCCAGCTCTTCCCCATCAAGTTCTTCACGGGTGCGCTCGATCTTTGGCAGATCGTGATGCGCGTCCACTCTCGCCGCGCTGTAACCGGGAAAATGCTTTCCGCAGCTTAATATTCCTACACT
>JBDUAZ010000105.1:0-8400 GCA_040004385.1 Chthoniobacterales bacterium
ACCGGAGGCCACGCTCAATCGGACGGCCGTCCGCAGTCGGGCCGGTTTCTCTCGCTAGACCTCACCCGAACGGCTGACGCAACGGCGCTAAAGCAGCGTCTTTGCACCATGAAAAGACAACCGTTTAACCGACTGCCCGCGTCCACACTTGGCAACTGCCGCTAGCGGTGTCATCAACGTCTTCCGCTCTTTTTTGGCACGGTTTGCGTGCGAGTCTCGGCTGGACGCGTTTCTGTCTTTGCCGCGCTATCGCGATAAAAGAGAACCCCGTGTGCGCGCAAATTACTGACGAGTGCATGCAGATCGTTCGCCAGCTCCTGGTTGGTCAACAACGTCGCGAGCAGACCTTTTCCGGTCGTGGCCTCGCGCATCACTTGCGTCGCCGCCTGAATCGTTTTTCGCGCGTCCGCAATCGCTACCTGCAGATCATCCGCAGCTTTTTTCGACGAGCCCATCGTCGCGTCAGCTTTTTCCACTACACCGTCAATTTTCTTCGACGATTCCGCGAGCGCGCCGGTCGCTTGGTTAAGGTGTTCGACGCTCGCCTTCAAATTCTCCATGTTGCCGCTGGAAAGCGCCTGCTCGTTTAATCGCGTGATTGTCGAGTTAATATTCCCCACTGCGCTCCGCAGATCGGTCACAAGAAATCCACCTTCACGCGTCAGATCATCGAGCCCAGTCTCACGCGCTCCCGCAATCACCGCGTCTTTGGAGAGATAGCCCGCGGGTTCGCCTTGCGGCATCGTCACCGCCACGAAACGATCGCCGAGTAATCCCGAGCTGCCGACGGTGAATTTGCTACCGGTCGGGATCTTCACGTAATCGTAAATCCGCAACGGAACATCCACACCATGCCCACCGCGTGTGAGCCGCGGCCCATCCGAAACACGACCGATCTTCGCGCCCGCCAGCAGGACATCCGATCCCTTCAGCAATCCGCTCGCGTCTGGAAACTGGATCGTCAGTGCGTAGTAGGTTTTAAACCCCTCCCCCACGCGCCCAAACTGCACGACGAGTGCCGCGAGAATCGCGAGGCCGACGAAAACGAATGCGCCCACTTTGAATTCCAGTCCTCGTTCGTTCTGACTCATCGGGTCTCGCTAAAGGAGTTTTACACGTCTGGCACAATTTATCAGCCAGATTCGGGCGGAGGATTACGCCACGGAGCGCCCGAGGAGAAAGTCCTGGATCAACGCATCGTTCGATTTCTCCAATTCGGATGGCGTTCCATGGAAATAAATCTGGCCCTCATGCAAATATCCTATGTGGTCCGCGATGTGGAAGGCGCTCTTCATATCATGTGTCACGACGATGCTGGTGACGTGAAAACGCTCCTGCAAACGGCGAATCAGCCGGTTGATGCTATCCGAGACCACCGGATCGAGTCCCGACGTCGGCTCATCGTACAAAACGCACGATGGTCGCCGAATAATTGAACGCGCCAGCCCGACGCGTTTTTTCATTCCACCACTCAGGTTCACCGGCATCTTGGTTTCCTGCCCCTCCATCTCGATCACTTCGAGCATTTCACCGACCTTTTCGGCGATCGCTTTCGGGTCGCGCTCACCCGCTTCTCGCAGAGGAAAGGCAATGTTTTCCTCCACAGTCATCGAGTCAAAAAGCGCGCCGCCCTGAAAAAGTATTCCGATCTTCCGCCGTATCGCCGCAAGGGCGCGTTCGTCCATTCCGATGATGTTCTGTCCCTCGACCCAGATTTCTCCCGCGTCCGGTTGCATCAAACCAATCAGATGTTTGAGCAAGACGCTTTTCCCGCCGCCGCTTCGCCCAATAATCACGAGCGTTTCGCCCGTCGCGACGCTCAGATCGACTCCGCGAAGAATTTCCTGCGGGCCGATTTTCTTCGCGAGCCGTCTAACTTCCAACATCGCCGGTTTGACTGACTCCGCGGAAAACACTCCCGCCGCCGGTGAGATCGCGTTCATCCCAACACCTTACCTTTGGCCGGCCGCCCGGCTATTGGTATCCCGCCGGAAACACGATATTCAACAACATCGTAAGAAAGAAATTCGAGACGAGCACCGCGAGCGAGGAATCAACGACCGCTTCCGTCGTTGCCTTGCCGACCCCGACCGCTCCTTCGCGAGCCGTCAAGCCTTTGTGACAGCTGATGAACACAATCAGGAGCGCGAAGCAAAACGCTTTCGAGAGGCCCATCACAATGTCGCGCATCTGCGTCCATCGCACCATGTTCGCGACATAGTAGGTGCCATTGACATCGAGCAGGAGAATTGCGACGAAATAACCAGCAACAATGCCAAAACCAATGCACTCAGCGACGAGGAGCGGCATCGAAATCATCATCGCAAGAGCGCGCGGAACGACGAGGTAATCTACCGGATGCACCGCAAGAGAACGCAAGGCGTCGATCTGCTCTGTCACTTTCATCGTTCCAATTTCGGCGGACATCGAGGCGCCGACGCGACCGGTTACCATTAGGGCCGTCAGCACCGGGCCCAACTCTCGACAGACAGAAACCGACACGACTGCGCCGACGGCCGAGCCCATTCCGAGTTTGTTGAACTGAAAGTAAGTTTGTGCGGCGAAAACCGCCCCGGTGAACCCGCCGGTGATGACGACGACTAGTTGCGAGCGCAATCCCATCTCGACGATTTGATTCAGAAAGAGCCGCCAACGGATTTTTCGAAAAACGATCGACGCAAATGTTTCGCTCGCGAGCACCACCACTTCGCCCAGGTAAATAAAAAACCCGACGATGACCGAACCGATAGCGGCGAAGAAGCGCGTGATCATCGTTAAGATGTTACTCGATAAACGAACGCGCGAATGCCGCTATGCGTGGAGCAGTTGACCTTTAACTTTCGCCCGCAGCATTTCCGGATTGTAGGAGAACGGTGTTCGTGATGCAAAATGAGATTCCGCTCCGCGAAGGAACCGGGCAATTCATTGAATTGCGTCGGCGACTGGGCTGGGATAGAGAAGCTTGTCTGATATGAAACTTGCGGTTCGATTTTTCCTCAGTATCCCCCTCTTCGTCGGCACGGTCCTGCTGACCGGTTGCGGTACGACGATTCCGGAAGGCATTCAACAGGCGCGCCTTGCTGCAGCACAAAGCATTCAGGCGGAACCCCCGGGTGATTATTTTATTGGGCGACGTTATTACAAACCGGATTTCAAAATCTGGGGCTACGTGAGGCGGCCTGGTCAGCCGTGGAGCACCTCGCAACTCGTAATGCTGAACGAAAAGCAGAAGCTCGCGCCTGACCGTGAGCAGGTGAATTTCGGAACGGATAACGGCTACGAATATAAACTCTACGGCAACTTCAGCGGCGAGAAAATTTACGAACCGGCCAGCAATACGATTTATCCAGAATTCGTGCTCAAAAGGTATGAGCTGATTTCGACGCACCCTGTGCCGATCTTCCGGAGCCAGTATAACGGTCGCGACGCCGCTGCGAACAACCGTTATCTCATTGAAAAACCAGAGTAGCGCGCCCCGCCCACGGGCGGCGAAGGATCCTCTCGTCGAGGATTTTTTGCGCTACCTCGAAGTCGAACGAAACGCTTCGCCGCGAACTATCGACGCGTATCGACGCGCCTTTGCGGCGTTCGCGGGCGATAGAAAATCAATCGCGTGGAAGCGATGTACCGCAGACCATTTCCGCGATTATCTTTTCGGGCTGATGAAAAGGGGGCAGGCGAGGTCCTACATTCGTCTTCAATTTTCGGCGCTTCGGACGTTCTACCGCTTTCTCCGCGAACGAAAAGGCCTCGCCCATGATCCAGTCCGCGAGCTGCAGTTGCCGAAACCGGAAAAGAAACTGCCGCTCGTCCTGACGCGACAGCAGATCGACGAACTGCTGAGCGCGCCTTTTCGCGTTCCAAAGCAGCAGGCGGCATCGACATGGATGCCAGCGCGGGACGCGGCGATTATGGAGCTGTTTTACAGCAGCGGCCTGCGCCTTGCCGAGTTGGTTTCGCTAAATGTTGCGGACGTAGATCTCTATACCGAATCGGTCCGGGTGCTTGGAAAAGGGAGAAAAGAACGGGTCTGCCCGGTTGGGGCGCCGGCGCTTGAAGCAATCTCGCGTTATCGATCGGTCGCGAAGGTGCAGAGCGGCCCGTTGTTCATCAACAAATCGCGAAAGAGAATTTCGTCGCGATCAATCTGGCTCATTTTGAAACGCTATCTGCGCCACACGTCGATTCCGATCGCAGTCAGTCCGCACAAGCTGCGGCACAGTTTCGCGACTCACCTGCTCGATAGCGGCGCGGACTTGCGCAGCGTGCAGGCGCTGTTAGGCCACGCCAGTTTGTCGACGACGCAAATTTATACGCACGTCACAGTCGAGCGCTTGAAGAAAGCGTACGCCGCCGCGCATCCGCGCGCGTAATCCTGGCGATGGCAGGCGCGACCTTCAGGTTGCGCTCGCCGCCGCGCTGCCGTGCGGCTCCGCGACGTGGAATACAAGTTTGCCATCCGCCACAGTCACTTCCACGACGTCGCCGGCCTTCACGGTGCCTCTTAGCAATTCCTCCGCGAGCGGATCCTCAAGGTAACGCTCGACGGCGCGACGCATGGGCCGCGCGCCATAGGTCGGATCGAAACCTTTTTCGATTACGAATTCGTGAGCGGCTGAGTCCAGAACGATCTCAATCTCCTTGAGCTTGAGCCGCGCTTTTACCTTGTTCACTTCGAGATCGACGATGCGCATCAGGTCGGGCTTGCTGAGGGTGTGGAAGACGATGATCTCGTCGAGGCGATTCAGGAACTCGGGTTTAAAGACGCGCTTCGTTTCCTCCAAAATCTTCTCGCGCATCGTCTCGTAATCCTGCGAATCCATCGGCGCGCCGAAACCCATCGTCGTCTGCCGTCTGATCAGCTCGGCGCCGACGTTGGAGGTCATGATGATAATCGTGTTCCGAAAATCAATCTTCCGGCCTAACGAGTCGGTCACTTTCCCATCTTCCAGGATCTGAAGGAGCAAATGCATCACGTCCGGATGCGCCTTTTCGATTTCATCGAATAACACAACGGAATACGGACGGCGCCGGACAGCTTCCGAAAGTTGGCCGCCCTCTTCGTAGCCGACATAGCCAGGAGGCGAACCGATCAGCCGCGAGGCGGTGAACTTTTCCATGTACTCCGACATGTCGATTTGAATGAGCGCATCGGAGTCCCCGAACATGAATTCGGCGAGGGTGCGCGCGAGAAAGGTTTTACCAACGCCGGTGGGCCCGAGAAAAACGAAGGAACCGATCGGTCTGCGCGGGTCTTTCAGATCGGCGCGCGAACGGCGCAGCGCTTTGCTGATCGCGGTGACCGCTTCGTCCTGCCCGATGACGCGATTCTTCAGGTCGACTTCCATCGCGAGCAGTTTTTGCGTTTCCTTCTGCTCCATCCTTTGCAGCGGCACGCCGGTCATTTTCGAGATGATGTGCATCATGTCGTCAGCTGTAACGAGCACTTCCTTCTCTTCCCGCTCCTCACGCCAGTGCACGAGAATGCGGTCCAGTTTCTCCTTCGTCTGTTTCTCCTTATCGCGGAGGGCGGCAGCTTTTTCGAAATCCTGAGCTTTGATTGCCGCTTCTTTTTCGACACGAATTTCTTCGATTTCCCTTTCGATTTCTTTTACGTCAGGCGGCCGCGTCATGGCATTGATTCGTGCGCGAGCGCCGGCTTCGTCCATGACGTCGATCGCCTTGTCGGGGAGGAACCGGCCGGTGATGTATCGCTCGGAAAGTTTGACCGCCAAGTCGAGCGCTTCGTCGGTAAGCTTTGCCTTATGATGCGCTTCGTACTTCGGACGGAGCCCCTTCAGGATCAGAATCGCCTCGTCCACCGTCGGCGCCTCGACCTTCACGGTCTGGAAACGGCGCTCCAAAGCAGCGTCCTTCTCGATATACTTGCGATACTCATTCAGGGTTGTGGCGCCGACACACTGCAGCTCGCCGCGGCTGAGCGCCGGCTTAATAATGTTCGACGCGTCCATGGCGCCTTCCGCTGAACCGGCGCCGACAATCGTATGCAATTCGTCTATGAACAGGATGACGTTCTTCGAGCGGCGAATTTCGTCCATCACTGCTTTGATGCGTTCCTCGAACTGACCACGGTATTTCGTCCCGGCGACCATCAATGCGAGATCGAGTGTAACGACCTTCTTGTCCCGCAGCAGTTCCGGGACGTTGCCGCTCGCGATTTCCTGCGCCAATCCCTCCGCAATCGCGGTCTTGCCCACTCCCGCTTCCCCGAGGAGAACCGGATTGTTCTTGGTGCGACGGCAGAGCACCTGGATCACGCGTTCGATTTCGTTGTGCCGACCGATGACCGGATCGAGCTCGTCTTTCTTCGCGAGCTCGGTCAGATCGCGGCCAAACGCGCGCAGGGCCGGCGTCTTGACATCTTTCTTGCCGCCTGACGTGGGCTCGCCGCCGCCGTTCTCCTGTTCCGATTCAGGCGGGGTAAAATTCGGGTCGAGCTCTTTTAGAATTTCGTTTCGAGTCCGCTCGATGTCGACTTCCAAACTCTTGAGGACCCTCGCGGCGACGCCCTCGCCTTCGCGCAGAAGCCCCAATAAAATGTGCTCGGTGCCGACATATGAATGATTGAGCGCCTTTGCTTCCTTGCCTGCCAGGGCCAAAACTTTTTTCACCCGCGGTGTGTACGGAATATTTCCGACCATCTTCGTCTCCGGGCCTGACCCAACCTGCTTCTCGACTTCCATCCGCACCGTCTCCAGATCGAGACCCATCTTCTGCAGGACGTTCACTGCCACACCCTGCCCGAGCTTTATCAGCCCAAGCAAAAGATGCTCCGTGCCCACATAATTGTGGTTGAAGCGATCCGCTTCCTTGCGGGCGAGCGCCAGAACCTGTTGGGCTCGCGGTGTGAAATTATTCATTGTTGTGCGGCTTGGAGCCAGTCCCATTCTCCGACTCCCGGGCCACTTTACTGATATCAGGTTTAGGGAAGACTCGCAAACGTTCGCGAATAATTTGCGCGCGCAAATGATCGCGCTCCTCCGCGTTCAACTTCTGCTCTGAGCTTTTTTGCAGATGTGCCGGCTGCGTCTCGATGAACAGCTCGTCGATGGGCAGTCGCCGATCTTCCGGGAACGCTCCGAGATCCACTCCAAGCTTGATAATCGAAAGCAGATTAAGCGCTTCTTTCGAAGTCATCGCATGTGCGAACGTCAGCACACCATATGCCCGTCCGATCTGGTCCCATAGAGTATTCGATTTTTTTTGAATCAACATCTGCCGCGCATCGTGCTCCTTATCGATGATCGTCTCGATCACTTTGCTGAGCCGACTGACGATTTCGTCTTCCTTCTCCCCCAGGGTGGTTTGATTCGAAATTTGAAATAAATTCCCCATCGCCTCCGTGCCTTCGCCGTAGAGGCCACGGACGGCGAGCCCGATTTTGTTCACGGCTTGAATGACCTGGTTAATCATCTCGCTGAGGACGAGACCTGGCAGGTGCAACATCGCGGAGGCACGCATCCCGGTGCCCACGTTTGTCGGGCAGGCCGTCAAATATCCGAGTCGGGTGTCGTAAGCGAAGTCGAGCTTGCCCTCGAGAGTGCTGTCGACTTTATCGACGAGTTTGAAAGCGCTCTTCAGTTGCAAACCGGAGCGAATCGATTGCATGCGCAAGTGATCCTCCTCGTTGACCATGATACTTAGCGTCTGCCGGCGATTCATGACGACCGCGCTGCCAATGCTTTTCGCGGCGTGCTCCCTACTGATCAGATGACGCTCCACCAGCACCTGCTTCTCCAGCGCGGAAAGATCCTGAAGAACTTCAGAGAAGGAATCCTGCATCTCCGGCAATTCCTCAACACGCGGTTTGATCAACTCCAGAACCTGCGTGCGCTCCGCCTTTTTGGCCCAGCCGGGAAACGGCCGATGCCGCAAATTTCTCGCGAGTCGGACACGGCTGCTAATTACGATCTGGTGGTGCGGGCCTTCTGCGCGCAGCCACTCGCCGCCGGTCGCCATAACGTTTGCAAATTTCATCGGTTAAACCACACGCTCGTGTTCGAGCTGTTTGATCTGATCACGCAAGGAAGCCGCCGACTCGTAGTTCTCTTCCGCGACAGCCTTCTGTAAATTCTCCGTGAGCGTCCGCATGCGATCGCTCAGTTCCATCTCACGATGCGCCCGTTCTGGAAGTTTACCTACATGCTCCGTGCCTTTATGCATCGCTTTCAAGAGGTTGCCCAGAGCCTCTGAAAACGTGACGTAACACGCGCTGCAACCGAGCCGGCCGGTCTTTTTGAAATCGGCCTGCGTAAAACCGCAGATCGGGCACTTCTGCGAGGAAGCCCCCTTCTCGATTTCTTCCGCCGCGCCGATGCCCAGGAGAAGATCGGCCAGCGCAAAACCAGTTGGATCCTGCACGCCCTTTTCCTTTGAGCA
>JBDUAZ010000087.1:0-8137 GCA_040004385.1 Chthoniobacterales bacterium
ATTGGTGCGAAAGGAGCTCTGTTTTTCCTGAAAGCCGGAGTCTACGGGGCTCGAACCCGCAACCTCCGCCGTGACAGGGCGGCGCTCTAACCAATTGAGCTAAGACTCCTCGCGAAAAGCGCCAGCAGGGTAGGTCGCGCACCAGTCGCCTTCAACCTCTTTTTCGACGACTGATCCCGTGTTCGCCCCGGTAATGCGTTCCCAGTTTAGGGTCGAGCAGTTTGCGGAGTTTCGTCGCCAAAGTTATAATCACTCTAGGGTGCAAGAGCGTTCTCATCAGCTGCTATGAACGAGACGGGCGACGACGAGAAATTTCGCGCATGGGATGATCGGGTGAGCGCCCTCCAGGGATTCGACCGCATCGTCGCGATGTTTCCGCCTGGCGCTCCGATCCGCGGCGAATTGCTCAGTTTGCGGCAGGCGATTGCCGAGCAGCAGGCGATGATCGGCGAAGCGCGCCAGATGATAGAAAAGCTCGAGGAGGTGCTGAAAAAGGTTACTTCACCGGCGAATCGCATCGGCACTTTTCTCGAAAGTCCGGCGAGAGAGACGGCTCATATTGTCGTGGGTGGCGCTGATTATTTCTGCAACGTCGATCCGCGGATCAAGATCGCGAAGTTAAAGAAAGGAACGCGCGTTCTGGTTAATGAGGCCTACGTGATTGTCGGCGATCTCGGCTTCGAAATAGCGGGTCCGATCACGAAAATCGCTGAGGTGCTGGGTGACGATCGTTTGCGCGTGGGCGGAGAGCACGGCCTGCAATCGCACATCCTGGAGCGCGCGGCCGGTCTCAGAAAAACGGAGCTTAAAGCAGGCGACGAAGTGCGCGTGGATCCGAACTATCGAATGGCGCTCGAGCTCCTCTCGCGTCCGGAAGCGCGGGAACATTTCCTCGACGTCGTGCCTGAGTTGCCCTGGGAAAAAGTCGGCGGTCAGGACACGGCGCTGCAGGCGATCAAGGATGCAATCGAGCTGCCGCTGATCCACGGCGAACTGTTTCAAAAGTTCCATCACGCGACGCCGAAAGGTTTTCTTCTTCACGGTCCGCCGGGTTGCGGCAAGACGCTGATCGGGAAGGCAACCGCCTACAATCTTACGAGGCGGCTGCGCGAAAAAACCGGCGATGATATGAAGGAGTATTTCATGCACGTGAAAGGTCCCGAGATCCTGAATATGTGGGTCGGGGAGTCCGAGCGCATTGTGCGTGAGATCTTTTCCACGGCGCGGCAGAAACGTCGCGAAGGATTTTTGCCATTTCTCTTTATCGACGAAGCGGAAAGTATTCTCGGTACGCGCCGCGCTTCTCGTTACTCGAACATCCTCTCCACACTCGTCCCGATGTTTTGTTCGGAAATGGATGGCATCGATTCGCTCAATGATGTTGTGATCATCCTCGCATCCAATCGGGCCGATCTGATCGATCCCGCGATTCTGCGGCCGGGCCGGATCGATCGAAAAATCAAAGTGAATCGACCAAACCGCGATGGCGCGCGAGAGATTTACCGGATTTATCTTACCGACGATCTCCCCTACGACGCGAGCATCACAAGCGGCCACGGTGACGTCGGCGCAGCGATCAATGCGCTGATCGATCGACTGCTGGAAACGCAGTTTGCGCGTCGCGACGAAAATAAATTTTTGGAGGTCACGCTTCGAAGTGGGCGCAAAGAGATTTTGTATCGCAGCGATCTCTTAAGTGGCGCGATCATTGCATCCATCGTCGAGCGGGCAAAGGCGCGCGCGATTAAGCGCGCGATCAATTCCAAAGTGGGCGAGGGGATTAGCGAGGAGGACCTGACGGTTTCATTCGCGTCCGAGTTTACCGAGAACGATATCTTTCCTCCGACCGACATGACCGAAGATTGGTTTAAGTTGATCGACTTCGATCCCGAGAACGTCGTAAAAATCGCACCGGTTAGATCCGCTGCTTCGAAGTTACTCTCAAGCGTAATTTAATCGCATTCGCACGCGGATTAATGCGAGTCGGTTGTCAAAATGAACAGCGTCTTCGGCATCGAGACGGAGTACGGAATTACGATCGACGGCGCGCAATCAGTCGACGTTGTTGCCGAGTCGATCGCACTCGTGCGGTCGTACACCAAGGAAGGCGCACACATGAAATGGTCTTACCGGCTCGAAGACCCACATCGCGATGCGCGCGGCTTTCGCGCCGCTGAGCTGCTTCAGGACACGGACGAGTCGGCTTATTACGAAATCGATCGGAACCGGCCGCTGACGTTCGAAGAGATCAAAACCGATCTCGTTCTCTCGAATGGCGCTCGCTTCTATAACGACCACGCGCACCCGGAGTATTCCACGCCGGAGTGCACGACGCTCCAGCAAATCGTTACGCACGAGAAAGCGGGCGAACGCATCCTGGGAGAGTGTGCGCGCAGGCGAAATAGCACCCTGCCGACGGGGCAGTCGGTCCGGCTGTACAAAAACAACACGGACTTCGCCGGCCACAGCTACGGCTGCCACGACAACTATCTGATGCGCCGCGACGTTTCGTGGGACCGAATCGTCGGCGGCGTGCTGCCGTTTCTCATCACGCGCCAGGTTTTTGCCGGCGCGGGGAAAATGGGCATCGAAGCCGAGAGTTCTGTGAGTCAACCGGGCATTTTCCAGATTTCGCAGCGCGCAGACTTTTTCAGCGTGCTCGTCAGCATCGATACGATGAACAAACGCCCGCTCGTCAATACGCGCGACGAGCCGCATGCGGACGCAAGGCTCTATCGGCGCTTTCACGTCATCGTCGGCGATTCGAACATGAGCGAATGGGCGACAGCGCTGAAAATCGGGACGACGGCGCTCGTGCTTCGGTTGATTGAAAAGGGTCACGCGCCGGAGATCGATATCGCGCAGCCGGTTGACGCGATGAAATCAATCAGCCGCGATCAGAATCACGACTGGATCATCGAACTGTGTGACGGGCGGAAGATTTCTGCGATCGACGTGCAGCGTCTCTATTTGAAAGCTGCGCAAAAGATCGAGCAGGACGACAAGGAAATCGCCTGGCTGTTGCAGGAATGGGAAGCGGTCTTGAACGATCTCGAGCACGACGTCGTTCTCACGCGCGATCGCGTCGATTGGGTCGCGAAGAAATTTCTTCTCGATGCGTTGCAAGAAGATGAAAAACTTTCCTGGACCGATCCGTGGCTGCAGGCGATCGATCTCGAGTATCACAACATCATCCCGCAAGACGGAATTTTCTTTGACCTCGTGAGGCAAGGCTCAATGCGCCGTTTGACCACGGAAGAGGAAATCACGGACGCCGTGACCATGCCGCCGGAAACAACTCGCGCTTTTTTTCGCGGTCGCGCAGTTTCGCGCTTCAAGGAATCGATCTCTTCGATGCAGTGGGATGAAGTCGTGTTCGGAATTCGCGGCAGCCGCAAGCGGATTGAACTAGCGCACCCAGCGGGCGGCAAACACCTGGACGGGCTCAATGCTGCGATGCGCGACGCGCGCGATTACAATGAATTCCTCCGGTGGATCTCTACCACCTAGCAGCCGGGCTGTCCCACGAGCCCAATAACGTTCACGGCAAAGCCGATACGACCAGCGGCGCGTTGATTAAGGCGCATCGCATTCCGTAAATCCGGCGGCTCGTTGGGCCAAGTCTACGACCAGGTAATTAATCGCAGCTCGTGCATTTGCGTGAGGTGCGGATGCGTTGGCACAACACGTACACTGAATCCGTAGGTGCCGCTTTCTGGAGCGGGTATCGAGCCGCGATAAAGGTAGCCACCGTTCCCATCCGTTTCACTCTGCTGCAGGACCGTCACAGCCGGGTCGCGCACGCCGTCATTTTCCACCTCGCCGTGGTATGCTTCGACGCGCACATGCTCGTGGTCGACCGAGCCCAGATACACTCGCGCTGAAATCTCGAGCGCCTCGCCCACCTGGATATTCTGCCGATCTTTGTTCGCGACCAGAGCGTCAATGACACGGACTTGCGGCCAATCCTTTCGGATTTGCGCCTTCCATTTGCTCAACCGAACTGCCGCCGCGGCATTCTCTTTCGCAAATTCCTTGTACGCTTTGACTGCGGGCAGGTAGAGTCGCTCGGTATATTCCTTCACCATTCGATGCGTGTTGAATACCGGGGTAACACTTCGAATCGATTCGCGCATTAGCTGCAACCAGGCGAGTGGCAGCTTTCCGTCGGGCTTCGCGTAGTAGAGCGGGACGATTTGATTTTCGAGAAGTTGGTAGAGGCTGCTCGCGTCGACATCGTTCTGGAACTCAACCGTGCCGTCGTCGATTTCCGCGCCAATCGCCCAGCCATTATTGCCATTGTAACTTTCGCACCACCAGCCATCGAGAACGCTTAGATTGAGCCCACCGTTGGGCGGCAATTTCATCCCGCTCGTGCCACTCGCCTCGAGCGGACGCAACGGATTGTTTAGCCATAGATCGACTCCCTGCACGAGCCGCCGCGCGATGTAAGTGTCGTAATCTTCAACGAAGACAATGCGGTTTTCGAGATCGGCTTCGCGGCTGAATTTGTAAACCTGCTGGATCAGCGCCTTACCACCTTCATCTCGCGGATGGGACTTTCCCGCGAAGATAAACTGCACCGGCCGCGTCGTATTGGTGAGCAACCGATGGAGCCGTTCGCGTTCGCTGAATAACAAAACGCCGCGTTTGTAGGTCGCGAACCGTCGAGCGAACCCGATCGTTAGAATTTCCGGATCGAGAATGCGATTTGCGCCCCGGATCGATTCCGGAGATTCGCCGAGGCGCGCGCGCGCCAGACGAACGCGTTCGCGCACGAATTCCACGAGTCGCAGTTTCAGTTTTTGGTGAGTTTCCCACAGCTGCGTGTCGGGGATATCCGAGACGCGCCGCCAGAAATCCGCATCGGTCAGGTGTTCCTCCCAGTCGCCGAGGTGCCTCGTATAAAGCGCGGAAAATTCCGGCGCCATCCATGTTTTTGTGTGGACGCCGTTTGTGATGCTGGTGATCGGAACTTCGTGTGTCGGCACGCCTGCCCAGACATCTTTCCAGAGCGAGCGGCTTACTTCACCGTGTAGTTTACTGACGCCGTTCGCATGCCGGCTCATGCGAAGCGCCAGGACCGTCATGCTGAATGCATCGAGCGGGTTCACGCTCGCCTGACCGAAACGGAAAAATTCCTCGAACGGCAACTGCAGCTGCGCTGCGAAATCGCCGAAATATTTGCGCATCATCTCGCGCGGAAAAGCATCGTTTCCGGCGGGGACCGGCGTATGAGTCGTAAAGATATTTGCCGCCGCAACCAATTGCAGCGCGGAGTAAAAATCGATCTTCTGTTCGACGACGTTTAGTCGTATCCGCTCGAGCGCGAGGAACGCCGAGTGTCCCTCGTTCATATGAAAGACTTCGGCATCGATGCCGAGCGCTCTGAGCGCCTTGACGCCTCCGACCCCGAGCATGATTTCCTGGCGCATCCGCATTTCCAGATCGCCGCCGTAAAGCTCAGCCGTGATGAGCCGGTCTTCCGCGCTGTTTTCGGGAATGTCGGTGTCGAGCAGGTAGAGGTCTATGCGGCCGACATGCAGTCGCCAGATTTTCGCGACCACATCGCGATCGAGCATGCGCACCGAAATGAAAAGATTTCCATCGTTTCGCCGTACTTCCTCGATCGGCAGGTGATGAAAGTTTTGGTTAAGGCTGACCGCGTGCTGCACACCGTCCTTGTCGATCTGTTGCTTGAAATAACCGTGGCGATAGAGCAGGCCGATCGCGACGAAATTCAAATCGAGATCACTCGCGGATTTGCAATGGTCGCCCGCGAGAATCCCGAGACCGCCGGAATAGTTCGGAATCGATTCGTGAAAGCCAAACTCGGCGGAAAAATAGGCGATCGGTTTGTCGAACCCACGTGCGTCGCCCGTTTTGCCGTAGGTATCTTCGCGCGCCAGATATTTTTGAAACGCGCCTTGCACATCCTTAAGCTCGCGCAGGAAGGCTTTGTCCTGCGCCACCTCAACAAGGCGCGCCTGACGCGAAAGCTGCAGCATTCGGAGCGGATTATGGTTGGTACGGTTCCACAGATCAGGCTCGAGATGGCGGAAGAGACGGCGCGCCGAGGGTTCCCACGTCCACCAGAGATTGAAGACGATCTCGCGCAGCGGTTCGAGCTCGGGCGGCAACGTGGGGATGACGTTGTAGGTCTGGTACGTCGGCATGCGAACAGGGAATATTTATTGCAAAGGGAGCGCGAATTCTGACAGGAAAAAGCTGGTCATCAAGCGTTCCATGATGGCGCGACGCGGAGCGCTTTCAGGGATCGAGCCGTTTGGGCGGGATCCATAATCCGAGGAAGATTCCAGTCGCCAGGCCGCTGAGATGTGCGGCCATACTGATCTGCGGCGTGGAAAGATCGAAGGCAGTTTGCAGCGCTACGATTAACAAAATGTTACGCAATCGATGCCAGGCAAGGGGCGCGTGGCGGTCGCGTAAGAGCATGCCGGCCCAGACGCCGACCAGGCCCATGACGCACCCGGACGCCCCGACAAGGTGATCGGCGCCCGTCGCTCGAATCGCTCGCAGCAGGACCACACCGACGCTGGACCCAAGGCCCCCGATCACATAGCAGAACGTAAAACGGAGCGAGCCGATCGCGCGTTCCAGACCGGGGCCGATGACGGAGAGCGCGTAGAGATTAACGCAGAGATGAAGGACGCCATAGTGTAAAAATAGTGCGGTGAGTAGCCGCCAATATTCGCAGTTGATCCAGATTGTCGCTGGCTCGAGTTCGCCGAGGCGATGGAGCGTGTCGGGATTCGTCGAGCCGCCCTGCGCGATTTCGAGCAGGAACATGAGGACGTTCAAAATCATCACGACGGCAACGGCTCGCGTGAGTGGCTTTTCGCGGCGTTGCTCGTAACCGGCCGCTGCCAGACGACGACGGGTAGCGCGGTTGTTGATGAGTGCCGGCAGAAAAAGAATCACAAGCCACGCTGTCAGAGCAATCCAGCCGGCGAACTTCCGGTCGGCGAGGTAGGCGAATCCTGTGATCGCCAGCACCAAGAGAGCGGCAATCCACGGCAGCGCGCCCGCTCCGCGGACACTTCGCACCAGCACAAACAGCGTCGAGACGACAACCAGGAACAAAAACAGGTGATTGAGATCCATGATTTCGTGCGCAGGAGTTTCGCATCTGGAATGAGTTCGTCATCTGAACGCGCAGTTTCTTTTCGCCAGGACTTCTGCGATTCTCCTGCCGTGAAAATTTCGATCACAATTTATCTTGATGTCGTGTCTTCGTGGTGTTTCTGGGCGGAACCAACGTGGACAGAATTGAAACGGCGCTATGCCGATCGTGTCGCTTTCGAGTGGAAAATCGCACTGATGGACGCGGAAGGTCTGCCGAAGTCGCGCGCGCAAGAGGAATGGTTTTATCGACGCAGCGGAATAATGAACCGCTCGCCCTTTATGCTGCGGACCGATTGGTATGAGCCGGTCCTGCCGGAATATCTCGCGCCGAATTTGGTGGCGGAAGCGGCGCGCGATCTGGGGGTGGGGGACGATCGGGTGCGGGTCGCGCTATCTCACGCCACCTTGCGCGAAGGCGCGCCTGACATTCGCAAGGCAGAAGTCGCGGCGGAGATTGGCGCGAGAGCCTCCGGTATCGACAAAGCGAAATTACTGGACCGCGCACGTTCGCCGGAGATCGAAAACCGAGTCCGTGCATCGACCGCGGAATGGCGCGCACTTCAAGTGAGCCAGCGGCCGACATTTGTGATCGATAGTGAAATCGGTGATCGCGCGATTTTCTCCGGTTTCGCGAAACTCGAGCCGCTCGCCGCGACGATGGATGCGATGCTAGACGACATTAGTGCGTACCAGGCGCACGCGGCGCACTACGGTTCGCCACCATCTGAGTAGCGCGCGGAGATTCGTCTTGCCACTGCGCGAATGTTGCTTACATCTTGCACTCGACTTGCTCAGTTAGCAGGTTCGCGCCGCGGACTCCGCAGCCGCGTGCGGGATGGAGTGTTTCGAGGCCGGCCGTCAACGATTGTCTCGAGAGAAGCGGTGAAGGTAATACGGCGAAGCGGCTCACTCTTCGTTTCGCCGCTCAGGAGCTTAATTTAATCTGCAACCACAAATTCGTGTAAACGGCCGGATTCGCGCTCGCGAAGTC
>JBDUAZ010000038.1:0-8091 GCA_040004385.1 Chthoniobacterales bacterium
CCGGTGACCTCGTCCTTACCAAGGACGTGCTCTACCAACTGAGCTACATGGGCCGCTCTTCCCGCCGGCGCGGGACGAACCGGTTCGCTTCCGCTGGAGAGATAAAAGTCCCAGAGCCGTTTCAAACTCTTCAATTTGAACGACCATGGGACTGTCTCGTTCTCCGCAAAAAGCGTCGGCAAGCTAACAGCGAGCCTTCGGGTGTCAAAGAAATTTCTTGCGAATGGGCCCGCCTTTTCGCAGCGAACTATTCAGCTAATGTGTCGCTCTTTTCGCCGTGCGACTACCACCGCAATCAACGCGATCAGGATCAGTGCGCCCACGCCAATCCCGATTGCCATCGGCCTGGTAATTCCTGCCGGTGCCGGGGTGGGCGTCGGCGGTGGTGTGGCAACGGGCCGCGGCGGAGGAGGCGCGGCTTTCGCTTTCACGAATGCCAGGTGCTGAGTCGTTTCGAAGTCACCTGGCTTTACCTTCAGCGCGGCCTCGAGATCGGGAATTGCTTCTGCAAATTTGTTCAACGCCACCTTCGCGTCCGCGCGGCGGTTCAATGTCTGCAAATCGTTCGGCTTCTTCTCCAGACTGGTCGTGTAATCCTTTATCGCCTCCTCGAATCTCCTCAGATTATAAAAGGCAAAGCCGCGGCGATCGTAGCATACCGGGTTCGCAGGATTCAGCTCGACAGCTTTGTTATAATCCGCGAGCGCGGCGTCGAACTGGCTCGTCACCATTTGGATCTGACCGCGCTCCACGTAGCCAGTCTCGCTTTTCGGCGCCATCGCGATTGCTTTGGTGAAATCAGCCAGTGACTCCGGGTTCTTCCCAGCCGCGCGATAAACGCGGCCGCGATCATAATAGAGTCGCACGTCGGAGCCGTTCGCGGCGATCGCCTTAGTCAGTTCAACGATCGCTTCGTCGTACTTGCCCGCCTGCGCCAGCTGATTGCCGCGGTTTCCGTGCTCGGCCGCAGCCGAGGACGAACCCGTTTTCTTCTGTGCATAAACGGAAATCGCGAGGCCGGTAACGATGAATGCGATGCCCGCGAGTTTTAGTATTTGGTTTCGTAAGTTGTGCATGTCTTCCTCCGCTAAGCTTCGTTTTCTGTGATCAAACGTTTGTAGGCGAGAAAATAAACTGCTCTATCTGGGTTTCCTGCCATGCGACACCGCGAAAATTCTGCGTCCCGGGTACCCGGATCAGGGGAGCCAGATCTCTCAAAAGGTTACGCCGCCATCGTCGCGACGGTCGCGATCTGGTCAACGCCATCCCTCTTCCAGTTCTACCTGAATCGCTATTACGACCCGACGGCGCAGAACTTCTATCGCTATTCCCTCGCCTGCCTTGCCGTGCTGCCGTTCGTTTTTTTCGGACGTAAACGGAGTTCCTCTCGCATCAACATTCACGCGATCGGCGCCTGCCTGTTACCTGCTCTGCCGAACGTCGTGCATCAGATCACGCAGACAGTCGCGCTTTTCTACATGGGCCCGGGGGTTTACGCGGTCTTTACCCGTTCGTCGGTCATCATGACGGCATTGCTCGCGCTGATGCTTTTTCCCGAGGAGCGCTGGATCATTCGGCAGTGGCGATTTCAGGTCGGGACAATTCTCGGACTGCTCGGTGCCGTTGGCGTTTTCTGGTTTCAAGCCGACGCCCTCGGCCGCCCGGTCGCGTTGCGTGGCCTCGCGATTGCATTCATCGCGACATTCTGTTGGGCGCTTTACGGCGTGCTCGTTAAGCGTCCATCGGCCGAGCTGGGAGCCGTTCGCAGCTTCGCCGTCATCAGTTGCCTCACGTCCCTATTGCTCCTGCCCCTGACGATACTCTTCGGCAACATCGCGACACCGCTGCACGTCGGGCTGCACGTGAACATTATCCTGATCGTCTCCGCGATCACATGCATCAGCATGGCGCACGTCCTGTATTATATCGCGATCCGCGAGCTCGGTGTTGCTCTTTCGCAAACGCTCCAACTAGTCTGTCCAGCCGCTGCGCTGGCATTGTCGGCCTGGTTTTTCGGCGAACGGCTGACGCCGATGCAGGTCGCAAGCGCCGCCATCTTGCTCATCGGCGCCTTTCTGGCGATGCGAGTCACAGTGCCGGCCTCCTCAGCGTCCGAGAACCTCTGATTTGCGGGGTACTGCATCGCGCCGCGGATTCGGTAAGCAAAATGTTCGCCGCGAAATGTCAGAATTTAATCGGACAGGATCGTACCAAGCCTCCAGTAAACGCTTATCGAGAAGATCGGGATTTGCGTGGATGAACTCCGACCACGTCGTCTGATTCGACGCGAGACGTTCTCCGATCACGGCCAGGAACGCGACGGTGATTGTTTCATTATAGAGATCCGGCGATCCCGCTTTCGCTGCAAGCAGCTTTAATCCGGTCGTGAACCGCGCGAGGGCGTCCGCAAAGGGGTAGCGGTCCAGCATTTCGAAGCCGAGCCGCACATGGTCAACATGGCGAAAGCCCTTCTGTTCCATGCGCCCCGCTTCGAAGTCGCACAATTCTTGCATCGCGGCGCGCGAATTATCTTGCACGTTCTTCCACGAGCTGATGACTGTCGCGGGCTGTCAACGTAAGACCATAAACCGCTTTTAATCGCTTCACATGGGTGAGCGTCTCGGCGCTAAATGGAACTTTTCCCTCCAGCGCATGCAGCGTGACTCCCTCGAGCAGATCGCCCAACGACAGGTCGAGATACTCCGCCAGGCCCTTCAGCACCTTCACCAGATTCTTTTCCATCCGCGCACCGATTTGGACGCGTCGGATTGTTGCGCGCGCGCTCTCAGCATTTGTTGTCATGTTATATTATTACCAATATAACACCTTCTTGGGAACAGAGTAGCTTGTTTTTCAATTGCTAACATCGCAAAGAGTTCTCATTTTGCCGCGTCGATGGATCTGAAACGCTACCTCGCGGCGCGACAGGCGGAGATAGACCGTGCGCTCAATCGCTATCTGCCGCGCGACGCGGTCAAACCCGCGACCATTCATAGGGCTATGCGCTACAGCATTTTTGCTGGAGGTAAGCGGCTTCGTCCAATTCTCTGCCTCGCCGCAGCAGAGACATGCAGCGGAAAAACCGCCGCGGCGCTGCCGCTCGCATGCGCCGTCGAATGTATCCATACCTACTCGCTCATCCACGATGATCTGCCGAGCATGGACAACGACGATTTCCGGCGTGGGCGCCCGACATCGCACAAGGTCTTTGGCGACGGCATCGCCGTACTCGCGGGCGATGCCTTGCTCACGATTGCGTTCGAAATTGCAGCGAAGGCGGCGACCTCACGGCGTTATGGCTTGCGCGAGATCTTGTCGGAGCTTGCAATCGCCGCCGGCAGTAAAAAACTCATCGCTGGCCAGGTCGCCGATCTCGAGGCGGAAGGAAATACGATTGATCGCGCCGCGCTTCGTTACATTCACGAAAATAAAACGGCAGCGCTGCTAACGGCATCGCTACGGCTCGGCGCGATGAGCGCGAACGCGACGGTGAGAGAGCTTGACGCGATGACGGCATTTGGGCGCGCTCTCGGCCTCGCGTTTCAGATTATCGACGACATTCTCGACGTTACGCAGACCTCCGAGAAACTCGGAAAAAGCGCCGGGAAAGATGTGGCTGCGAAAAAGGCGACTTACCCGGCTGTGATCGGCCTGGAGAAATCACGCGCAGAAGCGCAGCGCTTAACCCGCGAAGCGCACCGGGCATTGTCCATCTTTAGCGCAGGAGGAGACACCCTCCACGCAATCGCAGATCACTTGCTTGAGCGCGAATACTAGCGCTGGAGATATCGCGCGCCTCAGAAGTTATGCGAGCGCGAGGTTCGGATCGATCTCGTCGACGACTTTCGACTGCAACCCGGAGTTGAACCGCAGAGCTGCGGCGAACGCGATCATCGCCGCGTTGTCCGTGCATAACTGTGACTCAGCCGCGAGCAGCACCATGCCAGCTTTTTCGCAGGCCGCGTGCAGTTGTTTGCGCAGCTCCTGATTGCAGCTCACCCCCCCGCTGAGCGTTACTGTTTTCGCACCGCAGGAACGCGCGGCGTGCATAGTTTTTTTCGTAAGCACATCGATGACTGCCGCCTGGAACGATGCGCAGACGTCGTTCACAAGGCTGTCATCGGGAACTGCGGAAAGAGCGAGCTTCTCTAATAAATAGCGCACCGCCGTTTTCAATCCACTGAAACTAAAGTTGTGATTACCGGAATCGAGCATGCTGCGCGGCAGATTGAACCGCGCCGAATCGCCAAGTCGGGCGCGACGTTCCACTTCAGGTCCGCCCGGATAGCTGAGGCCCAGCATTTTTGCAACCTTGTCGAATGCCTCGCCCGCGGCATCGTCGACGGTGCGACCAAGAACGCGATATTCGCCGAGCGCCCGCACTTCGACGAGCAGCGTATGACCGCCACTCACGATCAACGATACGTTTGGTTTCACCTCGAAAGTGCTTCCGAAAAACGGCGAGAGCAGATGTCCCTCAAGATGGTTGATCGCGAGATAGGGCTTCTTCAACCCGAGCGCCAGCCCCTTCGCGATCGATGCCCCGATCATGAGCGAACTCGCGAGCCCCGGCCCCGCCGTAGCAGCAAAGGCATCGATCTGCGACAACTCGATAGCCGCTTTCGCAATTGCTACGCGCAGTAATTTCGGTGCGTGAATCAGGTGATTACGCGACGCGACTTCCGGCACGACGCCGCCGTACTGCTCGTGTTCGCTCGTCTGCGAAGCAATTTCGCTCGCGAGCAACTTCGTCCCGCGTAAAACCGCCACGGCAGTTTCGTCGCAGGATGTTTCAATAGCCAGAATGGTGCTCATACCGCCTCCAGAGAAAGTCTGACATGGCACGTTCCATACAGTCGATCTTTCGGAGCTCCGAATCCGAGGCGGTTTCGCCGTCTCGGCGGCTTCGATGACAGTGGAATCGATTGCAGCGCAGCTACTTCTTCACCGCGTCGATCTTCGGCCTCGTTTCCTGCGCGTAAACCATCACACCTTTGAGCGCATCGATCGCGCGCAACATCTGCGGGTCCTTCGCCTTGATCACATTCTTCTCATCGTCGGGCTTCACGTTGTCTGCGTTCCGCAATGCAAACAACGCGCGCTCCTGTTCGGCTGTCATTGGCACACGAATATTTGGCGAAACGCCCTTGCCGTGAATGACCTGCTTGCTCGGTGTGTAATATTTCGCAGTCGTGAAACGCAATGCCGAGCCGTCCGGTAGCTGCGTCACATTTTGCACCGATCCTTTTCCGAAAGATGTTTCACCGACAACGACAGCGCGACGCAAATCTTTCAAGGCCCCTGCCACAATCTCTGAGCCGCTTGCGCTTCCTTCATTGACGAGAACCGCAAGCGGGAACGGTGGACGCTCTTTCCCGCTGCCGGGCGTGGAGTAATCACGTTGTTGCGAGGCGACGCGACCCTGCGTCGATACCACTTTTGTGTTGGGCGGCAGAAATTGCGCGCAAACATCCACCGCCACATTCAACAACCCGCCCGGATTATTTCGAAGGTCGAGCACGAGCGCCTGCATGCCCTGTTTCTGTAGTTCGTCGATCGCTTTCCCGAGCTCATCCGCCGTTGGCTCGTTGAACTGGATAAGGCGGATGTATCCGATCTTGAAAGGCCCGCCCAAATCTGGATCGAGAATTTTCGTTCCTTTGACGCTCTGCACCTTGATCTCGGCACGCTCGAGCGCGTAATCCTTAACTTCTTTCGTCGAGGGACGCAGAACCGTCAGCGTAACCTTCTGGCCGGTGGCGCCGCGAAGAAAATTCACCGCGTCCTGCAGCTCCATTTTCTCCGTCGAATTGCCGTTAATCCTCAAAATCTGGTCTCCGGGCAGGATCCCAGCCTTAGCAGCCGGAGTGCCTTCCATCGGCGCGACTACGGTTAGCAAACCGCCGCGGACGGACACCTCAATTCCGAGGCCGTTGAAGCGGCTGCGCGTGTCATCCTGCATGTCCTTGAAGTCATTCGGATCCATGAACTGACTGTGCGGATCGAGCGATGCGAGCATCCCCTTCATCGCCGCGTAAATCAGATCGTGGTAGCTCGTCTTGCTCCCATCGACATAATCCTGCCGGAGCAACTGAACAGCTTTCGCAAAGACCGAAATCTGGGAATAACCGTTGTCATCCTCGGGCGTGGCGGCATGCGCTGTGTAGAGACGGAATCCGAGTAGCACATTAATAAAAATCAGACAGGCGGCAGTGCTGAGAAGAAGGCGGCGCTTCATAGAGGATGGTTTGACGGCAAGGGAACGAGCATTGCTCAACGGGAATTCTTTGGCAACGTGCAACTCGGCCGGCTAATCCGAGTGACGCTGCGAGGCTTCCCTCAGAAGACGGGCCACAAGGGTAGAAACAACTCGCTGATGAAAATCGTCCATCTCGCCTTCGCTCTCCTCGTCGCCACCTCAAACGCGGCGCCCTCTCGTTCCCCCACTCCTTCGCCAACGCCGCCGCCGTCTCCCGACGCCGAGCTCGACAATGTCGCAGAGGAGTTTATCCGCGGCTACCTCGCCGCCCGACCCCTTCAGGCGACGGCGCTCGGATTTCACCAATACGACGGCCGTATCAATGATTACACACGGCTCTCGATCGATGCGGAACTCGCCCGTCTCAAACGCTTCGAGGAGCGGCTGAAAAAGTTCGATCTGACGAAACTCAGTCCACGCGCGTCAGTTGATCTTCGGATTCTGCAAGCAGCGATTCAACGCGAGCTCTTTCAAATGCAGGACATGGCGAGCTTTGAACGCAACCCGATGACGTACGCGCGCGCCATCGATGTGAATGTTTACGTGCAACGGAACTTCGCGCCGATGGAGGACCGTGTGCGAAGCATCATCGCCATCGAAAACCAGGCGCCAAACATCATCATCGCCGCGAAAATCAATCTCGCGGACGCATTGCCGAAGCCGTACGTCGAGCTTGCGATCCAGATCGCCAAAGGTTCCTCGGAGTTTCTGAAAAAGAATCTGGTCGAAGCGATTGGCGAGCTGAAGGACGAAAACTTGCGGATTGGGTTTCAACAATCGAATCGCCGGGCAGCGGCAGCACTCGCCGATTATGCGAGCTGGCTTGAAAAGGAAAAACTGCCGAAAGCCACGCCTGCATTCGCGATCGGCGCGGAGAAGTATCAGCGCATGCTTTCCACTACGGAATTGGTCGATCTGACGCCGGAGAAAATTCTAGAGCTCGGCCTCGCCGAATTAAAACATGAGCAGGAAATCTTCGCTGATGCAGCGGGGAAAATCGAATCGGGCAAGCCGGCGATCGAAGTCTTTAAGCAGATCCAGGGCGAGCATCCGACAGCGGAAAATCTGCTCCCGGACATGGCGAAGAAACTCGATTCGATCCGTCAATTCGTCGCCGATCATCACCTCGTTACAATCCCATCGGAAGTGCGCGCGCAGGTGAAAGAGACACCGCAGTACCGTCGCGCGACGAGCTTCGCGTCGATGGATACGCCGGGCGCCTTCGAGAAAAAGGCAACGGAAGCTTACTACTATGTCACGCCAACTGAGCTGGACTGGCCGCCGAAGCAGAAAGAGGAATGGCTCACGGCGTTCAACTACTACACCGGGGACGTCGTTTCGATTCACGAAGCCTACCCCGGCCATTACGTGCAGTTTTTACACGTTAACGCCTCGCCCGCGACGAGAACGGAAAAGATATTCGGCAGCTACGCCTTTACCGAAGGCTGGGCGCATTATTGCGAAAAAATGGTGCTCGATGCGGGCTACGGCACGAGCACAAATCCGCAGCCGAACGAGGATGAAACGAAACGCGCGGCGAAATACCGTATGGCTCAGGGGGATGAAGCGCTGCTGCGTTTATGCCGGCTCTGCGTCTCGATAAAAATGCACACGCAAGGGATGTCGGTGGACGAGGGCACAAGGTTTTTCCAGGAAAATTGCTACTACGAAGAGAAACCGGCGCGCTCTGAGGCGATGCGCGGCACCTTTGACCCAGGATATTTGAATTATACGCTCGGCAAACTGCAGATTCTCAAGCTGCGGAAAGATTACGAAGCGCAGGAAGGCGACAAGTTTTCGGCGCAGAAATTCCACGACGAAATGCTCAATCA
>JBDUAZ010000067.1:0-8068 GCA_040004385.1 Chthoniobacterales bacterium
GTAGGAGCAGGAAGGCTCAGGTGACGACCACGGTCTTTACATTCACAAACTCGCGGATTCCTTCCGCGCCGAGTTCGCGGCCGAATCCCGACCGCTTTATTCCGCCGAAGGGAAGCCGCGGATCGGATGCGACCATTCCGTTAATAAACACCATGCCGGCTTCCAATTCTGTGGCGAAGAATTCCTGCTCTGCCCGAACAGACGTCCACACGCTCGCCCCGAGTCCGAACGGAGTGTCATTGGCAATCGCGACCGCTTCGGCGGCATCGCGCGCGCGCCAGAAAGTTGCGACTGGTCCGAAGATTTCTTCGCGCGCGGCCGCGCAATCAGTTGGCGCATCGGCGAGCACTGTCGGCTCGTAGAAAAAGCCGACCCGTTCAATTCGTTTACCTCCGGTCAAAAGTTTTGCGCCGGCGGCCACTGATCGTTGCACCTGATCATCAAGGCCGAGCAGTATTTTTTCATTCGCGAGCGGACCGACCTCGGTCCCATCTTCGAGCGGATCGCCGACTCGCAACGCCCGCATTTGCTCCACAAATTTCGCGACGAAGTCGTCGTAAACCTGCTCAGCAATAATGAAGCGCTTCGCCGCGATACATGACTGTCCTGCATTAATCATCCGGGCTTTTACGCCGACCGCGAGGGCTGCAGCCAAATCGGCGCTTGGCATAACGACGAATGGATCGCTCCCGCCGAGTTCGAGCACGCTCTTTTTAATTTGCCGCGCCGCCGTGCTCGCGACCTCTGCGCCAGCCTTTTCGGAACCAGTCAGCGTCACCGCCTTAATGCGCGGATCTTCAATCACCGCGCCCACTTGTTCAGTTCCGATCAGGAGCGACTGAAACACGCCGTCTCCGAATCCGGCGCGTGCGAAAATCTGTTCAATGGCGATGGCGCATTGAGGCACATTCGCCGCGTGCTTCAAGAGACCTACATTCCCGGCCATCAGCGCGGGGGCCGCAAAGCGGAAGACCTGCCAAAAAGGAAAATTCCATGGCATGATCGCAAGAATCGGCCCGAGCGGTTGATAACAAACATACGCCGAGCCCGCGTCGACGTTGATCGTCTGATTAGCGAGAAGAGCCTCAGCGTTCTCCGCGTAAAATCGGCAGCCGCGTGCGCATTTCGTGATCTCGTCAGCGGAAGCGCGAAACAGCTTGCCCATTTCGAGCGTGATCGTTCGCGCAAGTTGCTCCTTCTCCTCTTCGAGGATTCTCGCAGCATCGAGCATTGCCGCGCGTCGTTCAGCGAATGAGGTGCGGCGGTGTCGCTGAAATCCGGAGTCTGCAGCGGCAAGTTTTTCTTCCAATTCAGCGGGCCGCAGCGCCGCAAATTTATCGAGCAGCTCGCCTGTCGCGGGATTAATCGATGTGATCCCCATAGACTCTACAATCGCAGACCCTTTGGAATCACGACCCGGTCGAGAAGATCGAACGACCACTGCACGATGAGTGCGAGGAGCGCTGCCGGAATCGCGCCCTGCAAAATTGTAGCGTGATCGTTTAAGTTCAATCCGCTCAGAATTGGTTCGCCGAGTCCGCCGGCACCGATCAGCGCCGCCAGCGTTGCGGTGCCGATGTTGATGACTGCGCTGGTTTTAATTCCCGCCAGAATCGTTCGCGATGCGATCGGGAGATAAATTTTACCCAACCGCGCGCGCGCCTCAAGGCCGAGCGCGATTGCAGATTCACGAATCGGTTGTGAAATATCCTGCAACCCGGTCGCGGTATTGCGAACAATCGGTAACAACCCATACAAGAAAAGCGCGGCAATCGCAGTGCGTGCGCTAATCCCGAAAAAGGGCACGGGAACGAGCAGTGCAAGCAACGCGAGCGACGGGATTGTTTGCACGGCGCTCGTCACGGCAAGGATACCGTGACCGACCGCACCCCCGCGGCTTGCTGCGATGCCGAGCGGCACACCGACGATGATGGAAAGGAGTAACGAAATTCCAGCAAGCTCGAGATGTCGCGTCGTCCAACGAAAAATATTCCGGAACATCGATGGCGCGAGATAACGGTTATTCGAAGAAATATCTTTCGTGAAAAACAGCGCGGCTGCCTGCGTGTAATTTTTTGTGCGTTCAGCCTCCGCATTCAAACGGATCATACGCGGCTCATCGATCGCGTTTTCGAACTGTCGCAGTACATCGACGGCGGGAGCCGGCAGCGACAGCCGATACAAGAACACGGCTTTGTATTGCGGGAAAAATTGGAGGTCATCGATAAGCGGGACGAGATCGTTCTCTGCAATCTTTGCGTCAGTAGAATATGCGTCTTTCACGTCGATCGAGCCCGCACGGAGCGCTTCGTAGCCAAGCGCGTGGTCAATGCCGTTCAGTATTTGCGGCCGCAATTCGTAACGCTCCGCGAGCGGTCGCCAGCCATCGCGGCGATCGAGGAACTCGTGCGTAAGCCCGAATTTTAATTCCGGATGTGCGCGCAAATCACTTATTGTCCGGATACGCGCGCGCGCAGCTGCGTCGCGCCGCATAACGAGCGCGTAGGTGTTGTTGAAACCCAGCTCAGCGGACATGCCGACGCCACTCTTCGCCAATTCTTTTCGCATCACCTCGGGCGATAATCTTTCCTGAGATTTGAGGATTTCTTCGCCGATTGTGCCGGTGTATTCCGGGTAAATCCCGATTTGACCCGTGCGGAGCGCTTGCCAGAGAATGATCGTGCCGCCCATTCCCTGGCGATGTTCAACCTCTATTCCGCGATCCTGAAAGGCGCGCTTTGCGATTTCGCCGAGCACATAGGATTCGGTGAACTTCTTTGAGCCGATAATAATCGGCTCGCCCAACGCTGACGTGGCGAAAATCAACGACACGAGCTTTATGAGTGTCCTCATAGGAGCGTGAGGCTTCGCTGAGCGTTCAGAAACTCGCTTACAAATCCGCTCGCGGGTTTGTCGGAAAGATCGCGCAATGTCCCGCGCTGGATGATTCGGCCCTTATTCATGAGGACGATCTCGTCTGCCAGGTAAGCTGCTTCGGCGAGATCATGGGTGACCACGACGACGCTCTGATTTAGTCGCGCGAAAATTTCCTTTAAGTCTTTTTGAAGCGCGGCACGAACTAATGGATCGAGTGCGCCGAGTGGCTCGTCGAGCAAGAGCAATTCCGGCGAGAGCGCCAGCGCGCGCATCAGAGTGACTCGTTGCCGTTGACCGCCTGAAAGCTCGAGAGGAAACCGATCGAGCGCTGTGGCCGGGAAGCGGGTCAGCGCGCATAGCTCGGAAAGCCGCGCTTCCAGTTTCTGCGCTGGCATGCCGAGATGCTTCGCCATGAGCAAGACGTTCGCTCGCGCGGTCAGATGGGGAAAGAGGCCGCCGTCCTGAATAACATAACCCATCCGGCGACGAAGGGGTAACGCGTTGCTGAATTCAAGCGTTTCGCCGTCGAATTGGACACTGCCCTGGTCGGGCTCGACCAAACCGACGATCAACCGCAAGAGCGTCGATTTGCCACATCCACTCGGCCCGATTAATGCGGTCGTTTTGCCGCGTTCAAACGCGATGTCGGTAACCTCCAGCGCTATTGCCGTCCCGTAGGTCTTGCTGACACCGCGCAGCTGAACAAGTGAGCTCACCGGTGGCTATTCTGCCACGGTGAAATGGAATACGGCAAACAACTGCTGTGAATCCGTCCATGTGTTTGCGAGCTGAAAACCTGCGGACATTGCGAGAGCAGCAAATCCTTCCGGCGTGTGTTTGTAAGAAAACTCGGTGATGATAAACTCGCCGCGCCTGAACCGGAATTCACTTCCATCGATATGCACCATCTGATCCGCTTCACTGACGAGGTGCATCTCGATGCGGCCGGCGTCTTCATTATAAATGGCGCGATGCCTCCATTGCGAAAGCTGGAAATCCGAGGAAAGCTCGCGGTTCAGCCTAACGAGTAAATTCAGGTTGAAGGCAGCAGTGATTCCTGCGCTGTCGTTATAGGCGGCTTCGATTCTTTTCTTCGGCTTCTGCAGGTCCACGCCGATGATCAAGCCGCCGCTTTTTCCGCAGAGATTGCAGACGCGTTGGAGAAAGTCGCGCGCGAGGGGCGGCTCCAGGTTTCCGATCGTCGACCCGGGGAAATAGACCGCAACATGGTCTGCTTTGCGCAGTGGTTTAGGAAGCTCAAGCGCCTGCAGGTAATCAGCGCAGACCGGCAGGATTTCGAGCGCGGGCATTGCGCGACTTAGCGCCGCCGCCGATTCCACGAGGCGTTGTTTCGAGATATCGACGGGAACGTAGGCGATCGGATTTTTGAGGTTTTCGAGCAGCATTCGCGTTTTCACGCCGGCGCCGGTGCCGAAGCCGACAAGCTCCGCGTTTTCACCCACTGACTCTGCCATTTCAGCTCCGTAGCAGCGTAAAATTTCTGTTTCTGCTCGCGTAATGTAATACTCTGGCAACTCGCAGATCTGCTGAAACAATTCCGCGCCGCGCTCATCGTAAAAGAATTTGCAGGGAAGCGAAGGCGGTGAGCTGCCCAGCCCTTCTATCACCTCTGCAAGAAAATCTTCACTCACCGGCTCGAGGTCGAGCACGGCGAGGCGACCGGGTTCGCGGCTCATGCTTGGTCGCGCGCGAGACGAAGGCCGGAAAATTGCCAGCGTTTATCGGGCGGGAAGAAATTGCGGTAGGTGCGGCGAATGTGCGCGCGCGATGTCGCGCACGAGCCGCCACGCAAGACCATCTGGTTGCACATGAACTTGCCGTTATATTCGCCGAGCGCTCCCGGCGCTGCGCGGTAGCCAGGGTAGGGGAGGTAAGCACTCCGAGTCCATTCCCAGACGTCGCCAAACATCTGTTGCAAGCCGGAAACATCCGGGGAGGGTGAAACGTCCGCTGAGCCATTCTGCGACTCGCCAGAAGGATCGCCCTCCGCTGTCGGAAAAGCCACGGGATGGAAGCGTTCAGTTTCGACAAAGTTCCCGTCGACCGCGCAATTGGCCGCAGCGCGCTCCCATTCAAATTCCGTCGGCAGGCGAGCGCCGTCCCAATTCGCGTAGGCGTCCGCCTCAAAATAGCTAATGTGGGTGACCGGCTCAGATTCGTCGACCCGGCGAAATCCTGAGAGTGTGAAGTTCCACCACGCTCCCTCACGTTTGATCCAATAAAGTGGCGCTTCCCACCGCTGTTCGTTCACGGTTGTCCAGCCTAACGAGAGCCAAAACTCGGGACGCGCGTAGCCGCCGGCTTCCATGAATGCGAGGTACTCGCCGTTTGTCACCGGGCGCGATGAAAGCGAAAACGCCGGAACGAACGCGCGATGATGGGGTCCTTCATTATCGTAGGAAAAGCCGGAGCCATGGTAACCGATCGATACCATCGCCTCATCGAATTCGGTGAAATGTTGCGGCGCTGTCTTCGCCGATCTGGAAAGGTCACTCGCCTCGAAAACAGGATAAAGCGGATTCTGGGCGAAAACGTGTTTGATGTCGGTGAGGAGCAATTCCTGATGTTGCTGTTCGTGGTGCAGCCCTAGTGTCAGCACGGGCTCGAGCTTCGCCAGCAGGTCCTCGTCTGCGCCTTCGATTAAATTCACGACGCAATCGTCGATTGACGTGCGGTAGCGATAAGTTTCCGCCACCGTCGGTCGCGAAATCAGACCGCGCAGATCGCGCCGGTGCATGTCGCCAGCGGCGTTGTAGTACGAGTTAAACAGGTAGGCGTATTGCGGAATTTCGGGCCGATAACTCGACATCCACACCTTCACAACGAACGTTTCAAAAAACCAGCTTGTGTGCGCGAGGTGCCACTTCGTAGGACTTACATCAGGCATCGATTGCACGACGAAATCTTCCGGCTGCAACCCGACGCAGAGACGGGTGCTGAAATCTCGCACGCGCCGGTATTTTTCAATTAACCGATCCGCGCGGTTCGATGATGAGGTCGTCGCGCGGCCGAGATCGCCACTCCGAATCTCGTCGGCGACTGCCAGGGCCTCATGCGCCTTCAACAGTGCCACCTTCCTGGGTCAGTTCCTCTTTCCTCGCTTCGAGCATCTGGTCATGAGCCGCTTCTTCCAGGCCGCCCACTACAAGATGCTCTCCGACACTTTCATCATCTTCGAAGCCAGTTCGTGGAGCCCGTGCGCCAGCTTCGCCTGGGATCTCGTCCCACGAACTGACGCTTTCAACTTCCTCCTGGTTATCCTCCGGCGCAGCCACGTCCTCGACGCCGAGCAATTCCCGGCGGGCACGGTCCCAGTCCGCGTCCGTGAATTCATCGGGGTTGCGTTCATCGATAAGGGCAATTTCACGCGCCCGCTTTTCCACGAGCTCGGTCGTAGGCGCGCCCATTCCGTCCCCGTGCACTGAAATTTTGCCGAAGGGAGGCTGTGAGTGTTGGTTCATAATAAGTAATACGGAAAGCGGATGCCCGGTGTGCGCATCTCGAATACGATAATCATTGCTTAAGCGTCTCGCTCCGAGCGCGGACTGGCGTCAGCAAATACTTTCTCATGAATGGTGACACTCAATTTCTTCAACTCGAAGAGGGCGGCCGAGTCGCATTCCAGGAATACGGCGACGCGTCTGGCGTGCCTGTGCTTTTCTGTCACGGCTGGCCGAGCTCGCGTACGATGGCGCAGCTGACGCATGACGCTGCTCGCCAAGCGGGAGTGCGAATTATTTCCCCGGATCGACCGGGCTTGGGAGACTCGAGTTTTAAATCCGGGCGAAAGCTTTCCGACTGGCCCCGGATTGTGCTCCAGCTGATGCAGCAGCTAAGCGTGGATAAGTATCGCATTCTGGGGATTTCGGGTGGCGCGCCTTACGCGTACGTGACGGCATGGTCGATGCCGGAGAAGGTGCAGGCAATAGCAGTGGTCAGCGGCGCTCCGCCAATCGCGGAGCTCGATGATCACCGCGGTCTCTTTAAGATTTATCGGTGGATGCTTTTTCTGCGGCGTACTCGGCCGCGTCTGCTTCGAAGGCTCTTTCGAATAGCGCGGCCATTTGCCTCGGTTCGGCCACCGATCCGTTTCCGTCCATTGCTTCTAAGGTTGCTCCAGCCGTGTGACGCGAATGTCCTTCGTGATTCGACTGCATTTGAGGTTTGTTTCGAGAGCAGTCGGCGCGCCTGGAGAGGTTCACTCGAAGGGGTGACAACCGACGCCGAAGTCTACGCCGAACCATGGGGATTCTCCCCGGAGGAAATTACGGTCCCGATCCGTCTCTGGCACGGGACCGCCGATCGCGCGTTTTCATTTCGCTTGATCGAGCATCTCGCGACGCGACTCCAGAATTGCCATATCCGGATTGTGGAAGGCGCAGGACATTTTTCGCTCCCGATCCGTCACATGGAGGAGATCCTTCGCGATCTCAAATCGGTCTAGTTCGCAGGTAAACTTTTTCGTGCGTGGTCTTAGACCCGCTACGAAGGTCGCGCGTGGAAGACTTCACAGCGGGCGCGACGCACGATCAACCGACGCGCCGTCAATCGAGTATCGATCCGCCTTTTGATGCGCGTGTGCATCAGCTTGTGGCGGACTGGGGCGCGGAAAAATCGCCGGAACTCATCGAAGAGATGATTGTCACGGCGCTGAAAATGGCACGGGACAAAATGGGCACAGGCGACCTGAAATTGATGAACAGGTCGCTCAAGGAAATGCGTTACGCCGCGAAGATTTTCGCGGGCTACCGTCAATTTCGAAAAGTCTGCGTGTTCGGTTCAGCCCGCACGCCGCCCAGTGAAGCGCAATACGAGGTGGCCGAGGATTTCGCCCGGCGAATGGTCGCACACAGCTACATGGTCATCACTGGTGGCGGCGATGGAATTATGGGCGCAGCGCAGCTCGGCGCCGGCCGCGAGCATAGTTTTGGCCTCAACATTCGTCTGCCATTCGAGCAGCGCGCAAATCCGATCATCGAAGGCGACGAGAAGCTAATCAACTTCAACTATTTTTTTACACGCAAACTTAATTTTGTAAAAGAGACCCACGCATTCGCGCTCTTTCCCGGTGGCTTTGGCACGATGGACGAAGCCTTCGAAGTGCTGACTCTTATGCAAACGGGGAAGGCTCGCATTATTCCGATGGTCTTGCTGGACAAGCCGGGCGGCA
>JBDUAZ010000002.1:0-7968 GCA_040004385.1 Chthoniobacterales bacterium
CGATGGCATACCCATTGCTCAGAGACCAGCATGTTCACGCTTTCCACTTTCGTTATCGCTTTCGGTTCTGTCTTCACCAGTGTTGTGTGGGCCTGTAAAAAAGACACTGAAGGACGCGTTTAGCGGCCGGGGCAGCACGAACTTCACCGCTGCAGGCGCTCTCACTCGACGTCCTCTTTGTTTACTCGCGCGCCGATTCCATTAGGTTCCGCGCGTGGCGATCTCCGAGGAACAAATCAAAGAAGCGCTGAGGTCCGTAAAGTATCCCGGATTCAGCCGGGACATCGTCTCGTTCGGGTTGGTGAAAGGCATCCGGATCGAACAAGGAGATGTTACGGTGCAGCTGGCGCTGGCCTCGAACGAGCCCGCGATCCCGCAGGCGATCAAAACCGAAGCTGAAGCCGCGCTTCACAAACTAGATGGCATCGACAGCGCAAAAGTGCTGATCGACATTCACGCGCCACCGGCTGGCGCCGGCAATTCTGGCGTCGGCGCGACACGCATTGAAGGTGTGCAGCACGTCATCGCGGTCGCGAGCGGAAAAGGCGGCGTCGGCAAATCGACTGTCGCGGCAAATCTGGCCGTGGCACTGGAGAAAACAGGAGCCCGTGTCGGCTTATGCGACTGCGATATCTATGGCCCGAGCATTTCGCTCATGTTCGGGTCGCGCGAGCGGCCGATGGCGACGGAAGACAACCGCATTATCCCGATCGAACAGTACAATCTGAAGCTGATGTCGATGGGATTTCTCCTCGATGATTCCGCGCCGGCGATTTTGCGCGGGCCGATGGTGACGCGTTACACACAGCAGTTCTTGCGGCAGGTCGAATGGGGTCAGCTCGATTTCCTCATCCTCGATTTGCCCCCAGGTACTGGCGATATCCAGCTCACGATCGTGCAGACTGTCGCTCTGGCTGGCGCCATCATCGTGACGACGCCGCAGGAAGTCGCGCTCATCGATGCGCGAAAAGCCTCGACCATGTTCGAGAAGGTGAATGTGCAGGTTCTCGGGTTGATCGAAAACATGAGCTACTTCGTTTCGCCGAGCGATGGAAGGCGCTACGACATCTTCGGATCCGGTGGCGGGGAGCGCGAAGCGAAACGCCTCCGCGTTCCCCTGCTCGGCCAAATTCCGATCGATATCGCCACCCGCGAATCCGGCGATCGCGGGATGCCGATTACCGGCGAAACGGCTGATTCTCCGGTTGCCAGGGAATTCATCCGAATCGCGACGGCTCTACGTCAGCAACTTCAGTAGGCGCTTATTTTTCGGAGCGGTTAAATAGGAACGCACCCATTGCGTCCAATGCTATGCGCTTGCGGTTTCGATTGACCGTGCGCACTTTCTATGAAACAGAGTGGCGAGATGCCTGCCGGCCAAGGGGAACAGTCTCAGTTCGTTAAGAACTCTGTGCTCTACAAAGAGTTCCTCGCCGAGCGTGAAGAAATTTTGAAACACAAATGGATCGAGAGCGAAAAAGCCGGGGCCGATATCGGCTTTGAAAGAGCGTTGCTCGATTGGATTTTGAAGCATCGTTCGAACTGGCGTGACAAACGCGTGAAGGAGAGCAAAGTCGAGACCAAACCCGCCTCCTGACCTTTTTTAGTTTCCTTTAAAGCGATCCCGCGAGGTCGCCAAGGAATCGCATGACCAAACAAAATCATCCTGCTGCTGCGCCGCCCGGTCCCGTCATGGACGAAGCGGCAATTCGTCGCGCCCTCCGGCGCATCGCGCACGAAATCATCGAGCGGAATCCCGACCTCTCCTCGATCGTTCTGGCGGGCATTCCGTCGCGGGGCCGTGAGATCGCGCATCGCATCGCCCAGTTCATTTCCGATATCGAGAAAACCGACGTCGCAACCGGCGTCATCGATGTTTCGATGCATCGGGACGATGTCGGTAAACGCGCCCAGTTGCCTGTGGTGCAGGAATCGCGGCTGCCGCTGCCGCTCGATAATCGCACCGTCATCATCGTCGACGACGTGCTTTTCGCCGGGCGCACCTGTCGCGCCGCGATGGATGCGATTAATTCCTTTGGCCGTCCTGCGCGAATACAGCTGGCAGTCCTGATCGATCGCGGGCATCGCGAACTGCCAATCCGCGCGGATTACGTCGGCAAAAATTTACCGACGTCCCTCGACGAAAAAGTGCGCGTGCGCCTTGCCGGAGTAGACGACGAGGAAGACGCGGTCTGGTTGCTGAAAAAATGATTACGCGCTCCCCGGAAATGACCACGAGTTGGACACGCAAAGATTTGGTCGGGCTGCGTGAGCTCAGCGCGGAGGAAATCATTCTCATCCTGGAAACCTCGGACGCCTTCAAACAAGTAGGCACGCGCGAGATCAAAAAGGTCCCTGCGTTGCGCGGGAAGACGATGGTGAATTTTTTCGTCGAACCGAGCACGCGCACTCGCATCTCGTTCGAGCTCGCGGCACATCGACTGAGCGCCGACGTCATTAATGTCTCGGCCGCGACTTCAAGCCTGACGAAAGGTGAAACCCTCAAGGACACCGCGCGCAACCTCGAAGCCCTTCACGCAGACATCCTCGTGCTTCGTCACAGCTCAGCGGGCGCCGCGCAATTTCTCGCCGAACGCCTGCGCGCGAGCGTGATTAATGCCGGCGACGGCGCGCACGAGCATCCCACGCAGGCCTTGCTCGACCTCTATACGATCCGCGAAAAAAAAGGCGCCATCGCCGGGCTCCACGTCGCGATCATTGGCGATATTTTATTCAGCCGCGTCGCACGCTCGAATATTTTGGGCCTTTTGAAACTCGGCGCGCGCGTCACGCTGGTCGGTCCAAGCACGCTCGTTCCACGCGAATTCGAAAAACTCGGCGTAACGGTTTCGCATAATCTCGATGAAATTCTTCCGAGCGTCGATGTCGTAAATTTGCTCAGGATTCAACATGAGCGGCAGCGGAAAGAATATTTTCCCGGACTTGGTGAATACATCCGGCTCTTTGGCCTGACGAAAGCTCGCGCGAAGCAACTGAAGCCCGACTGCCTGATCATGCACCCGGGCCCGATCAATCGCGGGGTCGAAATTGACAGCGAATTAGCGGATGGCCCGCAAAGCGTAATCCTGGATCAGGTCACGAATGGGTTGGCTGTGCGAATGGCCGTCCTCTACCTCTGCGGGGGAATCGCGACACCATGAACGCGCTCATCCGCAACGGCCGCATTATTGATCCGGCGAACCATCGTGATGAAGTGGCCGACCTCCGAATTCGCGAGGGTAAAATTTCAAAAGCGGACCGCCCCGAAACCCGCGACGAGGAGGTAATCGACGCAACAGGATTGGTGGTCGCGCCTGGGTTGATCGATCTGCATGTGCACCTGCGGGAGCCAGGCTTTGCCTGGAAAGAAACCATCGAGTCAGGCGCAAGGGCAGCGGCCGCGGGCGGATTCACGACGATTGTTTGCATGCCGAACACCGCACCCGCCGCTGACAACCCGAGCACGATCGCGTGGATCAAGGATCGAGCGGCACAAGTCGCCTGCGTCAATGTCCTGCCGGCGGGCGCGATCACGAAAAATCTATCCGGCGAAGAACTCGCACCGATTGGCTCACTTGCGCAGGCAGGCGTGGTCGCGATTACCGATGACGGGCATTGCGTGCAGAACCATGAGCTCATGCGGCGCGCGGTGGAGTACGCGCGGATGGTCGGGCTGCCGGTCTTCGATCACTGCCAGGATTACAACCTCGTCGGCAACGGCGTCGTTCATGAAGGGTACTGGAGCACGTTACTCGGATTGCCGGGTTGGCCGTCCGCGGGTGAAGAGGCAATTGTGATGCGCAACATTCTCCTCGCTGAGCTGTGCGATCATCACATTCATTGCCAGCACATCAGCGCAGCCGGGAGCGTGCGGCTGCTTCGCGAAGCACGCGCACGGGGCGTGAAAATCAGCGGCGAAGTTTGTCCACACCACATTGCGCTCACGGACGAAGCGATCCAAAACTTCGACACGAATTCCAAGATGAACCCGCCGTTGCGAAGCCAGCGCGACATTGACGCGCTTCACGAAGGCATCGCGGACGGCACGATGGAAATCCTGGCGAGCGACCACGCTCCCCATGCGAAGTTCGAAAAGGAAGTTGAGTTTGACGCCGCGCCATTCGGTATCGTCGGTCTCGAAACGGAACTCGGATTATTCATCGATCTTCTCGTTCACAAAAACAAAACGATCGAGCTGCCGCGCTTGATCGAAATGTTCACCGTCAATCCGGCGCGATTACTCGGAGTAAAAAGCGGGACGCTCTCCGACGGCGCCACGGCTGATGTCACGCTGATTGACCCAACGATGGAATGGATTGTCGAAGCGGACGCGTTTCAGGCCGCTTCACGCAACACCCCGTTTAACGGCTGGAAGCTGAAGGGCCGCGCGGTGCGAACAATCGTCGCTGGCGCGACCGTCTGGAAGCTGTAGCGAATCAGCCGGCGTAGCCGCCGTAGATGTAGCTCTCGAGGTGCGAAATCGCGGCGTGCTGACTCGCGATCACCGACTTTACCAAATCACCGATGGAAATAACGCCGCGGAGCTTGCCATTCTCCAGCACGGGCAAATGGCGAACCCGCTTTTCTGTCATCATGCGCAGACAGTTCTCCACCGGTTCCTGCGGCTGAACCACGATCAGGTCCGTCGACATGATTTCACTCACGGGTGTTTCGCGCGATCGCTTGCCGCGCAACATGATTTTGCGGGTGTAATCGCGCTCGGAAATCATCCCGACTAAATGGTCGCCTTCCATCACGACGAGCGCGCCGATGTTCTTGCCCGCCATCAATTCAATCGCCTCGAAGACAGTCGCCTCGGGCGATATCGAGAAAATTTCCGAGCCTTTCCTCGCTAGGATCGCATCAATAGTCCCACTGACGTCCATAAAGAAACCGCAGCCGTATCGAGCCGGGCGAGCAGGACAATAGGCCGGCAGCGCGCCGCGGCGCAATACTTTCCTGCGGGGCGTTAGCGTGCGGCCTTTGGCAGCACGAACTTAAACTCGCGCTGTTGCGGCCGCGCGCTCGGCGCGGCGTGCGCCGCCAGGGACGAACGCAACGCGCGCAACATGCGCAGTCCACGCTCGATTCGATCCGGTCGAGGCGAGTACGGGACAGAAAGTAACGAGCGTCGAGAATAACGATTTGAATATGTCTTCATGCCGCTATCTTGGATGAATGGGTAGGACATTGACTGTCCTACAGGGAAAGATTTTCTTTTTTTATGAGCCGAAAGCAGAGTTTCCCTGCGAGGAAGTCCGGGAGCCGCGGATTTTCGAGGCCGCCGCTACAGCGCATGATGCGATTGCACGCGCATCTGAAGAGCCGCGCGTTCCCGAACTGCCGCAAACTTGCAGAGGAATTGGAGGTTTCCGCAAAGACGATTCAGCGGGACATCGATTTCATGCGCGATCGGCTTGGCCTGCCGATCGAGTACGACCCACTCGCCTTCGGATTTTATTACACCGAGGCGGTGACGAGCTTTCCGAGTATCGAAGTTTCCGAAGGTGAGATCGCGGCGTTGTTCGTCGCGCAAAAGGCGATGGCGCAATACAAGGGGACGCCTTTCGAGCGCCCGCTGCAGTCCGCCTTCCGGAAAATTACAGACGGGTTGAAAGACCGGATCTCGTTTTCATGGACCGATATGGACGACGTCATTTCGTTCCGTAGCGCCGGCGCGAGCGTCGGCGACCTCGAATTTTTTGAAACGCTCAGCAAAGCGGTGCTGCGGTCCGTCGAGGTCGAGTTTGAATACCGGAAACTCGAGAGCAGCGGCTACGAGCTGCGGAAGGTGCGGCCCTACCACCTCGCCTCCATCGAAAACCAATGGTACCTTTTCGCATTCGATCTCGCCCGGGGCCAACTGCGCACGTTCGCGTTGCCACGAATCCGTCGCCTTAAAGTCACGGCTGAGCGTTTTCGCCGACCAGCGGACTTCTCCGTCGCGGATGTTTTGAGCGAGAGCTTTGGCGTTTTTTCTGCCGCCGGAAAATTTCGAATTCGGCTCGAGTTTGACCCTTTCGCAGCGCGTCTCGTCTCCGAGCGAACGTGGCATGAATCGCAACGATTGCGGCCGGCGCGCGATGGCTCACTCATTCTTGAGCTGCGCCTTGGAAGTCTCGAAGAAATCGAACGCTGGATATTAAGCTGGGGCAGTCGCGTGCGCGTGCTTCAGCCTGCGAAACTGGCCGAGCGCGTTCAGGAGACCGCCCGGCGAATAGCGCAGGCCTACGCGCGCGCGTAATTACGTCCGCGCTCTCCCGGCAAATTTCGCTTCGACCATCTCACGCACTGCCGCGCCCAACGTCCCGTTAGGCACGCGCTCGATGACTTCGTTTAAAAAACCGGCAACAAGAAGCTGACGCGCGATCGGTCCTGAAATTCCGCGCGAGAGCAAATAAAACATTTCGTCTTCATCGATCTGGCCGGAGGTCGCGCCGTGACTGCACTTCACGTTGTCGGCGAGAATTTCGAGGCCAGGCATCGAGTTCGCCTCGGCATCGTCGCTCAGGAGAAGATTGCGCACGGTTTGGTAGGCATCGGTAAAATGCGCGTGCGGCTCGACGCGGATCAAGCCACCAAAAATATTTCGGGCGCGGTCGTTCAAAGCGTTTTTGTAAAGGAGATCGCTCGTCGTGTGAGGGCAGACATGGTCCTGGAGCGTGCGCGCGTCGAACTCCTGTTGCCCATTGCCTGCGGAAACTGCGAGCATATCGCTGCGCGCGCCCTCGCCAGTCATGCGCGCAAAGCTCTCGAAACGCGAATAGGCCGCGCCGAGATGCACATTGAGACTCAGCGCAGAGGCGTCGCGCGCGACGGTGGTCGCGTTCATCTGGAGCGCGACGACTTCCCTTCCCCAGACCTGTGCGCAGACGTAAGTCACTTTTGCGCCTGCGCCGACGATCAAATCATTCACCCCGCAAGCGAAACCAGCGCGGCTTGCATCCGATGAACGGAAATGTTCCAGGAGTGTGACCTTCGAAAGTTCCTCGGCGACCAAAAGCAGATGCGGAAAAACCGCAGCGTTTTCGGCTTCGAGCCAGTGAAAGATTTCGATCGGCAGGTCGATCTCCACCCCGCGCGGCACGTAAAGAAACGTGCCCGCCGAAACCCGCGCCGCGTGCAAGGCCGCGAACTTTTCCGAGCCAAGTTTCGCGGGCTCCGTCATGAAATGGCGCTCTACCAGATCGCCATGCTCGATCATCGCGCGTTCGAGAGGCTGAAAAATCACGCCGCGCTGGCGCAATTGATCGGAAATGACATCGCGTCGCACGAGCTGGTCGTCTGCGAAGACGAGACGTCCCGCGCTTTCTTCGAGCGAAACAGAGCGCTCGATGATCGCCGCTCGTGCGTCATCCGAAAGCGGCGGCGGTTCCCGATATTTGCTCAGATCCAATTTGTCGACACTGGAAAAACGCCATGGCTGATCTTTCCGAGCGGGCATTGGCAAGGCATTGAAACGGTCCCACCCTGCGCGTTGCTGTTCCGCGAACCGCGCCGGCAAGCCGGATGCTTTCGCCGCCGAGACCCCGGACAAAATCGACGCGGTCGAAAGCTCGCTCGGGATGTCGGCTTCCATTACTTCATCAAGCACAGCGGTCTCGTTATTCATCGACGGATTTTAAACGAAAACGGCGGCCCGAGACCGCCGTCGAATCGTTCCTGTCTGGGATGCGGAACCTAGTCGACCAGACCTTTCATCTCAAGCGCGATCCAGCTCGTTCATTTCAGATAGAAATCGACGGTGGTCACGACGCGCACAATCTTGCGGTCCGGCGCGCTGGCATCGACGTCGTTCACCTCGAATGGCCCCTGCACCGCGTGGCGAATGGAACCGGTCTGCGCGTTTGCATCAGCGGCAAACTTTTCAGCCGCCTGGCGCGCTGCTCGATTCGCTTCCTGGATCATATCCGGTTTGATCCGGTTCAAGCCTGTGAAGAGAAATTGCGGTTTGCTCATGTACTCACC
>JBDUAZ010000061.1:0-7895 GCA_040004385.1 Chthoniobacterales bacterium
CATCGGATAATTCGGTATTAGTTCGAGTAAGTTGGCCCTCATGCTCCTACCGAAGATTCTCGCCGCCGGTGGTCTTCTGTTTGCGTTCGAGCACGCGACGATAGCGGGCAAGGTCATTCTCTCCGCCCTCTGCATCGGATCAGTCTTCAGCTGGTCTGTCATGATCACGAAGTTGCGCGTCGTGCGGTTCGCGCGAAAACAAACCGCGCGATTTCGCAGCGCATTTCGCAAAGACCGGCAACCGCTGCGTTTGTTTGAAAACCATGCGCGCTTCCCCGGCGCGCCGCTCTACAACGTCTATCGCGCGGGCTGCGAGGAAATGACATTTCATCTTCTCGGCTCAGCCGAGGTAGACGAAACATTTCGCGCGCGGCTCGAGAGCGCCGACAAAATTTCGCCGGCACAAATGGGGGCCGTGAACGCGGCGATGGAGCGCGCCGTAGGTGAAACTGCGCTCGAGCTCGAATCGCAGATGATTCTGCTCGCGACGGCGGTAAGTGGCTCGCCGTTTCTCGGGTTGCTCGGCACCGTCTGGGGCGTGATGGATACGTTTACCGACGTTGCTGTCGCCGGATCCCCGAACCTGGCGACGATGGCGCCGGGTGTTTCAGGCGCGCTCATCACAACGGTGATGTCGCTCTGCGTCGCGATCCCCGCGATGTTCGGTTACAACTTTCTCGTCACAAGCATCCGCGGCATGATCGTCGAGATGGATAACTTCGCCGCGGAACTCGCCTCCGAGTTCGAACACAAATACGTAGACCACAACGCGCGTGTGCCCGAGTTCCGCAGATGACATTCGAATAGAAATGCGCCGCTACTCCCAACGCAACAACCTGACGACGCTATCGGAAATCAACATCACGCCGTTGCTCGATCTGGCGTTCGTGCTCCTGATTATTTTCATGATCACTACGCCCCTGCTCGAGAATAGTGTCAATCTCGTCATTCCATCCAGCGGCGCCGCAAACGCGCCGGTCAATCCTGCGCAGGTGCAGACGATTTCGGTCGATCGAAGCGCGGCAATGAAATTCAATAACGAAGCTGTCGATGCCACGGCGCTCTCCGATCGACTCACCCAGTTGAAACGGACGAATCCTGATGTCGCGATCGTGATCCGGCCCGACCGCGAGTTGCCGGTGCAACAACTCATCGCATTGATGGACATTTTGCAGCGCGCGCAGATCACAAAAGTCGGCATCGCGACGAAAGCCGAAAGCAAATAGACGATGCGCGCCGACGTACGCTTCTGGCGCAACGTCACGATTATTGCCCTGGCGCACGCAATCGTCGTGTTTGGATTAGCGCGGTGGAGTAGCGGTGCGCGGAAAAACGTGCCGCAAAATATTACGTGGATGGACGCAGCGGCTTCTATGCCCGAGTCCGCAGTCACACCGCCCCCTGTCGTCTTGACGCCTTCTAATGAGCTGTCATCGCCGCGCGAGCTTGAAAAAGGGCCCGAATTTCCCGCCGCTGACGACGCCCGGCCTACGATTGCTCCTGCCAAAAGTGAGATTGAACTCCCAACGCCGACAGCGATTCCTACGGCCACTCCAAAGCCGCATCCGACTGCGATTCCGACGCCACGTCCCATTCCGAAATTGACAGCCACGCCGGTGCCAAAACCGACGCCCAAACCCAAGGCCAAACGGGCTCCGAAAACGGACGCTATTGCGAAGGTAAAGCCGAAACCATCTGCAAAGCCGGTCGCCACACCGCCGGCACTGAAGGATAACGACGCCAATGGAGACGTCTCCCATCCACCAGTTACGAATAATTCACCCAGCAACAGCTCGGGAGCGGCCGGCGGCACGGGCGTGGGATCTGCAAAGCGCGGGTCACAATTCGGCTGGTACGGAAGCATGCTGCACGACCGATTGTATAGTGAATGGGTGCAGCCGACGTCGGTTGTGGCGTCCGGGGCGAAAATGTCGGCGCTCGTGAAGTTGCGAATCGAAAAAGACGGACGCGTTTCGCAATTCGAAATCGTCAAACCGTCGGGTAACGTTGTCGTCGATGAGTCTGTGGCCGCGGTGGCCAAACGGGTGAGCCACGTGGATCCGCTGCCGAAAGGCCTTGGCGGAGAATTTTACGAAGTGAAGATCAACTTCGAATTGAACCCGGAATAGTGACTGTGGCCAGTTTTCGGCTCCGGCGGCCGCGGCTATAAAAGCGCGAGCGATTTGCCTTCGCGATGTTCAACCTGGTCCATCGCACATTGCTTCGGCGCCTTGTCGGGCCGGTAACGAATAATCTTCGTGCCGTGACGAAATCGTCCACCTGTGAAGTGATCGTAGCTGATTTCCACAACCGTGACCGGATCGACCGGTTCCCATTCGCCGCTGCGCTCTGTGTTCCAGCGACTCGGCCCGCCAGGAGCGTTTCCAGTGAAGCCCGGCGACTTCTTTAGCGCTTCGAATTTCTTCGTTAAGTCGCGACGTTCGCTCGCTTTGAAGGCGGAGGTAAACCCGACATGATGAAGGAGCCCGGCGTCATCAAACAAGCCGAGCAGCAGCGAACCGATCACGCGGGCACCGGTGGCGTAACGAAATCCGCCAATCACGCAATCCGCCGTGCGGATTTGTTTAATTTTCACCATCGCCGTGCGTTCCCCCGATGCGTAGGCCGCGTTAATGCGTTTTGCGATGACACCATCTAAATTGCCGCCCACCTTCGCGAACCATTTCTGCGCTGTCGCAAGACTGCGTGTTGCGGGCGACAAACGAATCGGGCCTTTCCCGGAGAAAAAATTTCGCCTCGCGAATTCTTCCAGCAATTTTCGCCGCTCAACCAATGGCAGCGGGTCGAGCCGTTTTCCATTTTCGTCCGCCAGGATATCAAACACTACAAACATCGCCGGATGGGCGGCGGCCAGTTTTTGCACGCGGGTGGCAGCCGGGTGCAATCGAAGCTGCAGCTCATCGAACGAGAAAGCGCCGCCAATCGGGATGACCAGTTCGCCGTCGAGGACGAACCGTTTGGCCTCCAGTTTCGCCAGGACAGCGGCGGCGTCCGGAAAATAACGTGCGAGCGGTTGGCCGGATTTTGATTGCAGAAAGATCTCGTCTCGATCGCGAAACGCAAGGCAGCGAAAACCATCCCATTTCGGTTCGTACTGCCATTCATTGCCCGTCGGTATTTCATCCACAGCACGTGCCTCCATCGGAGGAAAAGGAGGTTCAATCGCCATCATTAAGAATATCTTCGCGGCTCGAGTTTTGGGGGTCGTTTGCCCTTTCGTATCGCGCCTTCCACTGGAATGTAATTCAGTTCTTCCCGGTCAACGGCGCGCCGGAGGAGCAAACCACCGCGGCTCATATCACCGCGACCAACAAACTCCGCCGGAAAAAGCAGCCGCGATCCGAGATGTGAAAGCAATATGTCGACGTACTTGCCTGTAGCCACGCTACCGAGAAGCACGACTTCGCACTCTGGCGTCAGTCTCTTCGCGAGCATTGCTGTATCGCGTTCGAGCGGCGCGCGATAGCGGGCATCATCTGCGTCAATGTCGACGGTGGCGAACTCCCGAAGGTCGCTCAGGCCGAGAGGCGTCGCGGCAGGAATCAGTCCGCGAGTCGGTGTGATCACTAATACGGACGAGCTGCTCCGGGCGGGCCGCGCGAATGCCATGGCGTAGGAAATTTTACCACGGAAATAGAGGCCGCTCAAAAACGTGAACACTTCAGCGACCGTCGGAGGTTTCAATCCGCGCAAGCGACGAGCGAGAGCGAATTGCGCCCTCTCGCTCATGATCATGCGCGCGCGTTCACCGCCAGCGTATGCTGGCGACAGCAGGAAAATACGGGCGGTTTTTTTTCTACCGGGCAGCGATCGCTTCACTCGGTGACCTTTGCTTCTCGCTCGCCAGGGCACGCGTTCGATGCGCCTGTAATTCCGGCAAATGTTTTTCGGACCAGCGGCAAAGGCCTTGCAGTGGCTCGATCAGCGTCCGCCCCAGCTTCGTCAGTGTGTACTCTACTCGCGGCGGCACTACCGGATAGACCTTGCGCTGCACAAGGCCATCACGTTCAAGGCTGCGCAAGGTTTGCGTGAGCATCTTCTGCGAGATTTCGCCAATATCGCGCTGCAGACCCGAGTATCGCTGCGTGCCTCGGGCGAGAATCTGGATGATCAATGCCGTCCACTTGTCAGCGATGCGATCGAGGACGAGCCGCGAGGGACAGCCTGGGCTGAGAACGGAATAACTTGGCGAAGCTTTGGCCATGTCCGTTGGTACGCCGACTCATCCTACGGTCAAGTAGAGAGAAACGATCCATTTCGCCCGTAACGCTGCGAGGTGGAGATCGGTCCTGCTTGCGTTTACAAATCACGTGCCCCACGCTGGCCACCTCTGTGATCGCGATTCGACCAGCACATCTGTGAAGCTTCTCGTTGTTGGCAGCGGTGGCCGTGAACACGCGCTCGCATGGAAATTAAATCAATCGCCGAAGGTTGAGCGCATTTTTTGCGCACCCGGAAATGCAGGCACGGCGGAGATCGCGGAGAACGTGCCGATTGGCGCCGTCGATCTTATCGGTCTGGCGCGGTTCGCTAAGGCAAATTCCATCGGCTTAACTATTGTCGGTCCCGATGATGTCCTCGCAGCGGGAATCGTGGACGTTTTTGAAAGCGAGAATCTGCGCATTTTCGGGCCGACACGATCAGCGGCGCGTCTTGAATCATCGAAAATCTTCACAAAGCAGCTTCTGCAAAGATGCGGCATTCCCACGGCGCGTGCCGACTGCTTCGAAGAACGCGATCAAGCGATCGCCTTTTGCGATGAAATCGGATTTCCCGTGGTCATCAAAGCGGATGGTCTCGCGCTCGGAAAAGGCGTGATCATCGCAAAAAACGCGCAGGAAGCGCGCGCGGCCATCGATGCAATGATGTCGCACGGACGTTTCGGCGATGCCGGACGGCGCGTCGTAGTGGAGGAATTTCTGTACGGGTCCGAATGCTCGTTGCACGCGCTCGTGGATGGATCGAGCTACCGAATGCTGAACAGTGCGCGGGACCACAAACGCGCGTGTGACGGGGACGAAGGTCCGAACACGGGCGGAATGGGCGCGGTTAGTCCGGCCGATAACTGGAACGCACAGCTCGAAGAACGCTTCGAACGCGAAGTGATGAAACCGCTCCTGGATGCATTGCAGTCCAACGCGGTGGCATTTCGCGGGTTGCTCTTTCCTGGATTAATGCTGACAGCGCACGGGCCGCGCGTCCTCGAATTTAACTGCCGGTTCGGCGATCCGGAAACGCAAGCGATTCTGCCGCGACTGAAGTCGGACTTGGTGGAACTGCTTGAGGCATGCATCGATGGAAATTTAGGCGCGGCAAAAATTGAATGGGACCAGCGCGTTGCCGTCACGGTGGTAATGGCGTCGGGCGGCTATCCTGAGAGGTACGAGACCGGCAAAGTAATTAGTGGATTGCCCGAATGCGCGCAGATGAGCGACGTGCACGTATTCCACGCTGGGACGCGACGCGAGACTGGCGCGACCGTGACCGCGGGGGGACGCGTCCTCGCGATCACAGCGCTGGGGAAAAATGCGGAAGCCGCGCGAGCGCGAGCCTACGAAGCCGTCGCCAAGATTCATTTCGAGGGCTGCCATTATCGCAGCGATATTGCTCTGAGCGGAGTTGCGGCTAACGTCGAGGGCCATTAATGCCTCGGCCGCGTAATTTTCTCACTTCCGTTTTCCTGCCCGCGCTCGCCACAGCTGCTTTCGCGCAACCGCCTACCGCAAAGCCGGCCAGCACAGTCACGCCGTCCCCATCGCCGACGGTAATGGCCACGCCAACCCCGCCCGCAAAGTCGATCGTGGATGCGATGACGGCAGCCGAGCTGGAACAGGCGATCCAACTTCTGAAAAGCAACTACATCAATCCTGACGCAGTGAGCGAGACGGAGATGAGCCGCGCCACGCTGGAAGGTCTTCTGATGCGGCTCGGCCGCGGAGTTGTCCTGCTCCCGGAAAGTGCCGCGCCCGCGGGCGAACCGCCCGTGCAGTTCTATGGCGAAATATTAGAAAACCATGTCGGATATCTTCGAGTGGGCAGTCTCACGCGCGAGAATCTCGAGGCAATGGACGCCGCGTTACAAAGTTACGCCGCAAAAAAGGTCGACGCAGCCGTGCTGGATCTGCGTGCGAGCGATGGTTCGAATGATTTCTCCACAGCCGCGGAATTCGCGAAGCGTTTCTGTGCGAAGGGCAAGCCGTTGTTTACGCTTCGCAAAATCGCTGCGCGGCAGGAAAAGAATTTCACGTCTGATCGCGAACCTGCGTATCAAGGTCTGCTCATCCTCCTCACTGATGCAGACACCACCGGGGCAGCTGAGGCAATCGCGGGGACAATCCGATTGAACAATAAATCGGTTGTAATTGGGCAGCCGACCGGAGGGCGCGCGGTCGAATATTCCGACCTGAAGCTTGCGAGCGGCAAGGCGCTCCGTGTCGCAGTGGGCGAAGTGATACTGCCGGAAAACCGGCCGCTTTTTCCTGGAGGATTAAAGCCTGATGTTCCGGTCGAGATGGGTCTGGCTGAAAAGCGTGAAGTGTTTCAACAAAGTCGGGAGAAGGGGATGAGTGGATTCATTTACGACGTCGAGCGGCCACATCTTAACGAAGCTGCGCTCTTATCGGGAAAAAATCCTGAGATCGAAGCGATGGAAACTGCGCAACGGCGCGGCCGCGCGGTAGAAAAAGCAACGGTACGTGATCCGGTGGTGCAGCGCGCTCTCGATCTGGTCACATCCATCGGCGTTTATCAAAGGCGATAAAACCTCAGCGGCCGTGCTCGCGTTGAACCCGCTCGAACAACGAATCGGTCACAAATTCCGAAATCCGCTTTTACTCGCGGAAGCGTTGACACATCCGAGCATTCGCCACGAAACGCAGCGGCACCATTTTGATAATCAGCGCCTCGAGTTCCTCGGTGACGCGGTGGTGCAATTGGTGATTACCGAACAATTGTATGCGCAATTTCCCCATGAGGCAGAAGGGCGGCTGACGAAATTCCGGGCGCGATTAGTCTCGCGCGATGCGCTCAAAGAGCACGCAGTGGCGCTTGATCTCGGTCAGTATTTGATGATGGGCAAAGGGGAAGAAGCCAGCGGCGGTCGTGCGCGAACATCGACTCTGGCGGACGCGTTCGAAGCGCTCGTCGGCGCGATTTATCTGGATAGCGATCTTGCCACGGCGCGTCGTTTCATTCTTGAGGAGGCGCGCAAAGAGATTGCCGGTCTCCACGAAGAGCCGATCTACGTAAATCCGAAGGGTCAGCTGCAGGAATTACTACAGGCGATCTCGCCCCGGAGTCCAGCGTACGAGCTGGTGTCGCAGGCCGGGCCCGAACACGAGAAGACGTTCGTCGTCCGCGCAATTTGGGAAGGTATGACGCTCGGGGAAGGGAACGGGGGCAGCAAAAAGCAGGCTGAAAGCGCTGCCGCGCTTGACGCGATGCAGCAGAAGCGTTGGGAAAAATCGTGAATTGCAGCGCCGCGAAACGGCGATCTGGGGTGGCCGTCTAAGCACGGCTGGGGGAGTGATTCAATGCATGAATCGCCGCGCCATCGGGTCGTTGCCACCTAAAATGCCGCGCGATCGATGCAGCGACGTACTCCTTGGCGGCGCGAATCGACTCCTCCAGCGAAACACCGGTCGCCAGTCCGGCCGTAATTGCCGCAGAGTAGGTGCAGCCCGTCCCGTGCGTCGCGATACCGCGCGAGAAAGGCGCGGAAAATTCGATAACCGTTCCGTTGTGAAAAAGAAGATCGATCGCGTCCTTCCCTGCCAGGTGGCCCCCTTTGATCAGGAAAGGCACGCCATGTTTTTTCGTGAGCAATCCGCCCGCGCGCCGCATGTCCGCCACATCACGAAGCGGTTCGCCGACCA
>JBDUAZ010000152.1:0-2342 GCA_040004385.1 Chthoniobacterales bacterium
GGAGCCGCGATGGGCGAGTGGTTCATGGATAACGGCATGGATGCGCTTATCATCTACGACGACCTTTCCAAACACGCGGTCGCGTACCGGCAGGTCTCGCTCGTGCTCAAACGTCCTTCAGGTCGCGAAGCGTATCCCGGTGACGTCTTTTATCTTCACTCGCGTTTACTCGAACGTAGCGCGCGCGTGACTGAGGAAGCAGGCGGCGGTTCCCTCACGGCGTTACCGATTATCGAAACGCAAGCGGGGGACGTATCGGCCTATATTCCGACCAACGTTATTTCGATTACCGACGGACAGATTTACCTCGAAACGGATCTGTTCTACCAGGGTGTGCGTCCTGCGATTTCTGTCGGCTTGTCGGTCAGCCGCGTCGGGTCGGCAGCGCAGATCAAAGCGATCAAGCAGGTCGCGGGCAAAATTAAACTGGATCTCGCGCAGTTCCGCGAACTTGCGGCGTTTGCGCAGTTCGGTTCGGATCTTGATGCAGGAACAAAAGCGCGCCTCGATCGCGGCCAGCGCATTGTCGAACTTTTCAAGCAGGTGCAATACAACCCGATTCCGGTTGAAGAACAGGTCGCAGTTTTGTGGGCGATGCAGAACGGATATCTCGACTCCGTTCCCGTGGAGAAGGTTAAGGAGTTTCAAATTAAATTGCAGGAGTATCTGCGCACGCGGAAAGAAGCCGTCCTCACGGCGATCGTGTCTAAGAAAACGATCGATCAGGACATTGAAAAAGACCTGAAAGCGGCTGTGGACGACTTCAAATCAACCAATCCAGTTTAGTGCTCACACCCGGAATCTAAATGGCAAACACGCAGGACATCCGCCGCCGGATCAAATCGATCCGCAACACGGCGCAGATCACAAAGGCAATGCAGATGGTCGCCGCATCGAAAATGCGGAAGGCGCAGCAGCATGCGCTCGCGGGACGGCCCTACTCTGAATTAATGAATCGCGTCCTCGTCTCCCTGCAACAGCGCACTGACTCGAAGCTGCATCCGTTGCTTCAAATCCGTGAGGTCAAAAAAGAACTCGTAATCGTCATTAGCACCGACAAAGGGCTCGCTGGCGCGCTCAATACAAACCTCCTCCGCGAGGCGGGCAATTTCGATTCGAACAAAACCGCCTACGTCGTCGCCGGCCGAAAGGCGCGGCAGTTTCTAGCGCGAACTCGTAGGGAAATGTTCGCGGATTTCGAGCTGAAGGACTCGCCTGCATTCACTGAGACAAAACAGATTGCGCAATTCGCGACGGAGAAATTTCTTAGCGGCGAGGTCGACAAAGTGTCGGTCCTCTACACGCACTTCATTAACACGATTAACCAAAAGCCAGTGGTGCGAACGCTCCTGCCGATCTCGAGCTTCGATCTGACCGCGAAATCGGACGGCGTCGCATCGGATGCGAGTGGCGACCCTATGATTGGGTACGTCTTTGAGCCGACGCCGGAAGCTGTGCTCGATATCATGCTGCCGTATTATATTCAGTATCAGGTTTTCCAGATGATCCTCGACGCGCGCGCGTCCGAGCACAGCGCACGCATGGTCGCGATGAAGAACGCAACGGACAACGCGCAGCAATTCATTAAAGACCTCACTCTCGAATATAACAAAATGCGTCAGGCGAGCATTACGACCGAGCTGCTCGAAATCTCGACGGCGCAGATGGCCGTGGGCGGCTAAGAACTATTTTATGAACACAGGAAAAATCGTGCAGGTTATCGGTCCCGTCGTGGACGTCGAATTCGGCGAGGTCAAACAACTGCCGCGAATCTACAACGCGCTTGAGATCGATTTCGAGGTCAACGCTAAGCCGACGAAACTGACGCTCGAAGTGCAGCAACATCTCGGTGAAAACTGGGTGCGCACGATTGCGATGTCGTCCACGGAAGGTCTGAAGCGCGGGATGCCGGTCACCGATACAGGTGGTCCCATTACTGTGCCGGTGGGCGAGGGGACACTGGGACGCGTTTTTAATGTAACAGGCGATCCCGTTGATGACCGCGGACCTGTCACATACACGAAGCGCTATCCAATTCACCGCAAAGCCCCTGAGCTGACGGAACAGGATACCGGCGCAACAATTCTCGAAACCGGCATCAAAGTCATCGACTTGATCTGCCCGTTTACGAAGGGCGGAAAGGTCGGGGCGTTCGGTGGCGCCGGTGTCGGCAAGACGGTCGTTATTCTCGAGCTGATCAACAACATCGCGAAAGGTCATGGAGGATTTTCGGTTTTTGCGGGCGTCGGCGAGCGCACGCGCGAGGGCAACGATCTCTACAACGAAATGAGCGAAGCCGGCGTCATTGATCAGAAGGATCTGAGCAAATCGAAGGTTGCGCT
>JBDUAZ010000109.1:0-7781 GCA_040004385.1 Chthoniobacterales bacterium
GCGTCTGCGCGTCAGTGAATTGCGCCGGCTTCGCGTTCCGCGTATCAGTTTCTCCCATGGCCGCCGAAGCGAACCCTTCCCGACGCAGCATGCTCGAAGTGCTGCGCGTGGCTCCCTTTCGTCGTTACATTATTGGCAGCGCCATTTCGGATACGGGCACCTGGATGCAAGTCATGGCGCAGGCCTGGGTGATGAGCGCGCTCACGGACAAGGCAATGCTTCTCGGAATGGTGAACTTTGCCGCCGGAATTCCGACGCTCGCGCTCACGATGATTGGAGGTTCGGCCGCAGACCGTTACGACAAACGCAAAATTCTAATCGTAACCCAGGTGGCGCAGACGGTCTTCGCGTTGATCCTCGGCTCGCTCGTCTGGATGGGCCGCATTCAGATTTGGCATATCATCCTGCTCGCGGCTGGACTCGGAGTTTCAATCGCGTTCGAAATGCCGGCGATTTCGGCACTCGTGCCGGAATTAGTGAAACGTGACCAAATCGCGACTGCAGTCGCGCTCGATCGCTCGGTCTTTCACGGATCCCGGCTGGTTGGCCCATCTCTGGCCGGCCTTCTTGTCGGTTGGTACGGCGCGGCATCGGCTTTTTTCGCAAATGCGGTTTCGTTCTCCGCCCTTATTGTTGCGCTGATTTCGCTGCCCGCGCGCGTCACTGGCACGGCGGAGGAAGAGGAGCAGCGGCGCAGCGGTTTTAAGGAAGGACTCCGCTATGTGCGACACGATCGCACAATTCTGTCGATGATCGCGCTGATCGCGCTGACGACGATCTTTGTCTTCCCCTTCCTCTCGGTGATGCTGCCATTGTACGTGCGCAACATTCTCCAGCTTGGTCCCGATCGGATGGGATGGCTCATGGCGATCTCCGGCACTGGCTCGTTGACCGGCTCGCTCGGTCTCCTGAGCGTCGCGCGCGAGCACCGCTTCCGTTATATGACGTGCGCGGTCGTGGTTGTGGCTGCCGCGCTTTTCTCCATGTCGCAAGCGCGCAGCTTTTTGGTGACGGCGATTGCGATGGGGACGCTCGCCATTGCGCTTTCTTTGAATTTCGGTCTCGCCGGCACGATCGTGCAGGAACGCGCCCCCGCTCATTTGCGCGGCCGTATCTCCGCAGTCTTTGGATTGAGCTTCTTCGGCCTGATGCCAATCGCCGGACTGCTAACGACCGGGCTCGCGGATCTCATCGGCATTCCTTCAGCCTTGATGATCGCGTCGATTCTTTTCGGCGCCGGCGCGCTCGTCGTCATGTACATGGCGGGTCGCACGGTTTGCGCCGTCCCAGTCCCGAGTAACACCGAGGCCGGGATGCCGGCGGAACCGGTCGTGGCGGCGTCCAACACCGTTGCATGATTTCATTTTCGACGTGTTGGAATTCTGGGCGTCACATTTCCGGCGACGAAATGTTGCGCGAAATCAAAGGCGAGCTCGGCTTCGACTTCATCGAGCTTGGCCACGGCATTCGCATCTCATTGGTGCCCGGAATTCAAAGCATGTACGACGCCGGAGAAGTCCGCTTCAGTAGCCTGCACAACTTTTGTCCATTGCCCGTCGAGGTGATGCAGGCCTCACCTGACTGCTACCAATTTTCCGCTGCGTCCAGTGCCGAGCGGGAGCGAGCGATCAAGCAAACCTTTCAGACAATAGACTTCGCGGAGCGGCTTGGGGCGCCTTTCGTCGTCTTGCATTGCGGCGAAATTCCGATGAATCCGATCACGGACGAACTCATCGCGCTGACCGAGGCTGGCGAGCAGTTTTCACGCGAATACGTTCGGCGAAAACTACACGCTGTGCAAAAGCGCGAGGCGGACGCGCCCCCTTTTTTCGAACGGGTGAAGGACGCGCTGAAACGGATCGCAGGTTATGCCGCGTCGAAAAATGTACGGCTCGGCGTGGAAGGCCGGCGCGGGTACGAGGAAATTCCGAGCGAGCGGGAGCTGCCGCAGTTGCTCGACGAACTAAATTCGCCGCAGCTTGGTTACTGGCATGACTTCGGCCACATCCAGATCAAAGAGAATCTCGGGTTTGTGAATCATGAGGAGTGGCTGCGCCAAATCGGCCCGCGCGCGCTCGGTTGCCACTTACAGGACTGTGCCTGGCCCGCGCAGGACCATCAGGCTCCGTTTGCGGGTTCGGTCGATTTCGCGAAACTAGTTCCCCTGCTGCCGCGCGACTGCCTTTTTGTCCTCGAACTTAGCCCGCGAAAAACCGTGGAAGAAATAAAACGCTCGATGATCACGTGGAACGAGCGCTTCGGCGATCGATGAAAAAAATACTCCTGACTCTGCTTCAACTGGTAGTGACGATCGCGGTCCTTTACTGGGTGTTCCACGACCCGGCGAAACGCGCCCAGATGGCGATCGCACTTCGGCTCGCTGATTACCGCTGGATCGCCGCTGCGATCGCTGCCTACATCGTCGTTGAGATCGCGGCCGCAGTTCGCTGGCAGGTCCTGCTCAAAGTTCAGGGAATCAACCTAAGTTTTCTGCGCGTGTCGGCGCTCTTTCTCATCGGGATGTTTTATAATCAATTTCTTCCCGGTGGGACCGGCGGTGACATTATCAAGACCTATCTCCTCTTGAAGGAGACCGTGGACAAAAAAGCGGGCGCGCTCCTCGCCGTCGTGTTTGACCGCGTGATCGGCCTCGTCGCGCTCATCAGCATTACTGGTGCGCTCATTGCGCTTCGCTATCACTGGCTTACGCAGACGCGCGAAACGAGCCAGTTGGTATGGGTTCTCCTCGCGGTGCTCGGCAGCTCGATCCTCGCTCTTGTGACCAGTTTCATTGTGAGCGGATTTAATTTGCTGCACCGGTTGCCCCTCCACTTTCCCTTGCGCGATAAGCTAATTGAACTCTCAGCGGCGTATCATCTCTATGCGCGGCATTGGCGGGCAACGGCGGCGGCATTCATCGCATCACTCGTCGCGCACCTCGGGACGTTCGCCACGTTTCTGTTCGTCGCTTACGCGTTTCGCGCGAGCGTGTTCGTTGTCGACTTTTTCGCAGTGATGCCGATCGAGCGAACGATCTCATCATTGCCGATCAGCTTCGCGGGCGTCGGCCTGCGCGAGAAAGTTCTTCAAGTCATGCTCCACGGATTGTGCGGAGTGCCGGAAGCGGTCGCAGCACTGATCGGCTCGATGAGCTTTCTCGTGATGCTATTGTGCTGTTTGCCGGGCGGAATCGTTTACTTCTTCTACAAGCCGAGTGGCGAGACGCATCACGTCAAATTGCGCGAAATGCAGCGTGAGGTAGCCACGTTCGAGCATGAGATCACCGGCGAAAGCTAAAAAACGCGCTCCACGCGTCTCGCGAAAACCATCGCGACCGTTCGTCGCCGTGACCTTTGCGATGACGACGGACGGCAAAATCACGACGAGAAATTTCTCGCCGGTCGATTTCACATCACGCGAGGACAAGATGCACCTCCTGCGTCAGCGTGCCCTCGGCGACGCCGTGCTCATCGGACATAGCACGTTGAAACACGACAACGTCCGGCTCGGCTTGCCGCACGCCGAGCTGAGAGAAGAGCGACTCGCACGCAAGCAAACCCCCTACCCCCTGCGGGTCATCGTTTCGAATGAGGGGCGCATTGATCCATTGCTAAAGATTTTCCAGAGAGATATCTCGCCCATCCTGATTTTTTCCACGACGCGGATGCCGCGCTCCTTTCAAACGACGCTGCGAAAAAAGGCGACGCTCCACCTCAGCGATGCGCGCGAGGTCGATCTCGCATGGATGCTGCACCAGCTTCGCGCTGAGTACAAGGTGCGTTATCTCGCATGTGAAGGCGGCGCCACCTTGTTCCGCGCCCTCCTCGAACAGGATCTTGTCGATCAACTGAACCTGACGATCGCACCGTTCCTGTTTGGTGGGAGTGAGGCGCCTACACTCACCGGCTTGAGTAAACAATTCTTGCCGAAGACAGTTCGCTGCCGCCTGACTGAAATGCGCGTCATCGGCGACGAGTGTTTTCTTACCTACCGAATGAAGCGTCGACGCTGAGCGGCGGTCACGTTTCCAGCGACACCGCCTTTCCCGCACGCGGCCGACGCACAAGCTCGCCTCCACAGTTCGGACAAACATGACCCACGTCTGATGTGCAGTTCGCACAGAACGTACACTCATGGGTGCAGATGAAAGCTTCCTCACCCGGCCCAAGTGCCGAATTGCATTTTTCGCAAGCCTTTTTCATTTCGAGTGCCATTCGCGTAACTCCTCTCGTTGCTGACTATCGCTCAACAGATTATCGTGACCGAGCGGATGCATACAGGCAATTCCATCGTCATACAGGCTCCGCGTTCGGCGATTTTCGAGACCGCTGCCAATCTGGAACTCTGGCCGAAGATACTCCCGCATTATCGCTACATACGATATCTCGAACGCTCACCGGACCGGAACATTGTCGTTATGGCCGCAGTCCGGGCGGGGATTCCGATTTCGTGGACTTCTGAGCAAGTAATCGATCGCGAGAGGTTCGAAGTTCGTTTCCGGCATCTCAGAGCATGGACAAAAGGAATGGCAGTGACGTGGTCGTTTAACGAAACTCGCTCTGGAGTATTAGTGGAAATCATTCACGATCTCCGATTTCGCGTGCGTCTGCTGGCGCCCCTCGCGGAGACAATCATTGGCGATGGATTTGTGGGACCGATCGCAAACCAAACGCTGCGCTGTATGAAAGCGCACCTCGAAGCGCATTACGCAGTCGCGTCAAAAACGTAGCATGCGCAACGGGAAGCAGCGACGCGCCGTCGTCACCGGGATCGGACCGATCACCTGTATCGGAAAAGGCCGGGAAGAATTTTGGCGCGGAATTCTGGCCGAGAAAAGCGGCATCCAGCTAATCTCGACGTTCGATACGGGGGCGTTTAACGCGCACTGCGGAGGAGAAATCGTCGACTGGACGCCGGAAGATTTTTTCCCACCGCATCGCCTGAAGCGTCTGGATCGCTACGCGCAATTCGCTGTCGCTTCCGCAAAACTAGCGCTCGATGACGCAGAGCTGCCCTACTCACGCGAGAATCCTCAAGACCGGGTGGGCGTCAGTTTTGGAACGGCCCTGGGCGGTGTCGCAAATGCGGAAGATCAGCACGCGCATTTTCTAAAAAAAGGAACTCGCGGTGTGAATCAAACGCTCGCGTTGCAGGTCTTCGGCGGGTCCGCGCATTCGAATATCGCGATCGAGTTCGGTTTCCGCGGCGTTGGCACCACGAATTCGAACAGTTGCGCGAGCGGTACTGTGGCCGTCGGGGAAGCGCTCCGGTATATTCGCGACGACTTCGCCGATGTCGTTGTCGCCGGCGGCGCTGAGGCGCCCTTGAGTCCGCTCACATTCGGGGCCTTTGCCATCATCAGGACGATGAGCCAATGGACAGGCGCACCCGAGCTGGCATGTCGACCATTTGACCTGACACGCGACGGTTTTGTCATGGGTGAAGGCGCTGCGTCGCTGATCATCGAAGAATTGGAACACGCGAAACAACGCGGCGCCCACATTTATGCGGAAGTGCTCGGATACAGTCTCAATAACGACGCGTTCCACATGACCTCTCCCTTACCTGGTGGCGAGTCGTGCATTCGCGCGATACGAGATGCGCTCGACGATGCTGAGCTGGCACCGTGCGAGATTGATTACATTAATGCTCATGCAAGCTCAACGCAGCTAAACGACAGCACGGAAATTCTCGCGATCAAAGAAGTCTTCGGCGAGCATGCGTGGAAGTTAGCCGTAAGCGGAACGAAGGCGTATACGGCGCATCCACTTGGCGCGACCGGCACGATCGAAGCCGCAATTTGTGCGTTGGCAATCGAGCGATCATGGATTCCACCGACGCTCAACCGGAGGCACCCTGACTCGGCCTGCGATCTCGACGTCGTGCCCGATCACGGACGGGCGGCGGAATTGAATTACATCCTCAGCAACTCGTTCGGATTTGGAGGGATTAACTCCTGCATCGTGCTGGGCCGCGTGACACAAGGAGCACAAAGATAGGTCTGTCATCCTGAGCCGCCGCAGGACGGCGAAGGACCTCGCCTACTCGGTTAGCCATTCGCATTATCGCGTAGAAACCACAACGGTCGTGCTTCGTTGCTGTCACACCACTCGCGACAAATCGCGGGTCGCTTGAGAGGTCCTTCGCCGTCTGCGCGGCTCAGGATGACAGAGTTTGCAATAACACCAACTACTCGGAGCCAGTGAGCAGATCAGGGCGATTTTGTTGCGTTCGACGAAGGCCCTCCGCTTTTCGCCACGCCGCAATTTCAGCGTGATTGCCAGATAGTAGGACGTCTGGAATTTTCCAGCCGCGAAACTCGGCAGGCCGGGTGTATTGCGGCCCTTCTAAAACTCCGGAAGCAAAGCTGTCGTCGGCTGCAGATTGCTCGTCACCTAACACGCCAGGGAGCAAGCGCCCGATCGCATCAACCATAATGACGGCAGCGATCGCGCCATTGGTGAGCACGTAATCGCCAATGGATATTTCTTCGTCGACCAGGTGCTCCACGATGCGGTGATCTACTCCCTCGTAGTGACCACAGATGATGATGAGATGCGGTTTTTGCGAAAATTCGCTGGCGATCGGCTGATCAAATCGACGCCCCTGCGGCGTCATTAGGACAACGGTGCTGTCATCATTGCGCATTGATTCGACTGCCGCAAAGATAGGCTCGGGTTTCATCACCATCCCCTGTCCACCGCCGAAAGGCGCGTCGTCGACGATGCGATGCTTGTCACGCGTCCACTCGCGTAAATTATGGATTCGGAGCTCGAGCGCGCCGCTCTCCTGCGCGCGTTTCATCATGCTCTCGCTTAGCGGCGCGCGGCAGATTTCTGGGAAAAGCGTGAGGATATCGACCCGCATGAAACAAACGTCCAACGTTCAACGCCGAACGTCCAATATTGCAGCTGCCGATGTCTCTGGCGACAGAGGTTACGGTCTGCCGCTGACGCCAGCGGCAGCCAGACTATTCCACGATTTCGAGCGTTGCGCGTTCGCCGTGCCGTGCCGCCGCGCTCGCGAGCAAAGCGCGAATCGCCTGAATCGTCTGTCCATTTCGCCCGATAATCCGCCCGACATCGGTTTGCCGCATCTGCAATCGGAACACGGTCATCTTGCCCGAAGGAACTTCAGACAGCAGCACCTCATCGGGAAACTCAACGAGCTGACGAATGACGAACTCGAGGAACTGCTTCACGATGGGAAATTATTCGACTTTAGCTGCTGCTGTCTCTGTCTCCGGTGTTGCCGCAGGAGCTGCTGGCGCGGCAGCAGTTGCTGAAAGCTTTTTGTTTTTCTTGATCAGGCTGCGGACAGTATCGGAGGGCTGCGCACCTTTTGAGATCCAATGCTCGATACGATCGAGTTTAATCGTGCTGTTGTGATCCTGCTTCTTCGGATCGTAGGTACCTAGAATCTCGATGAATTTGCCGTCGCGCGGGCTCCGGCTGTCGGCCACGACCACTTTATAATACGGGCGATTTTTCGCGCCTTCTCTGCGTAATCTTATTGAGACTGCCATAAATTGCTTCTGCGTTAATTTTTCATCCGCGCCATTTGCGCCATCATTTTTTTCATTTTGCCGGTGTTTTTCATCATCTTCCGCATCTGATTGAAACGTTGCAGCAAATCGTTGACCTCCGTGACGGTGCTGCCGCTCCCGCGAGCGATGCGCTGCCGGCGCCGGGCATTTAGAATGTCGGGCCGGGTGCGCTCTTCGTTCGTCATTGAAAGCACGATAGCTTCCGTCCGCTTGAGCTGCTTTTCGTCAATCGAAG
>JBDUAZ010000122.1:0-7757 GCA_040004385.1 Chthoniobacterales bacterium
GTTTGGAAAATTAAATTGAGCGCCTAGTCCGCGCTGATGGGAGTGGGAGCTGGTGCCCCACTCTTTTTAGTCTGCGGGCTCGATGCTTTTATGAACGCCGAGTTTATTGCCATGCTGGATTACCTGGAGCGGGAGCGCGGAATCAAACGCGAGATCCTGCTCGAGGCCGTTTCGAACGCGCTCTTGTCAGCATCTAAAAAAAGCATCAGCGCGTCGCGGGATCTCCGCATTGATATCAATCCGAAAACCGGCGAGATCCGCGCTCTCGCGAAGCTAATCGTCGCCGAAAGTGTCACCAATCCCGCCGACGAAATTTCGCTCAACAAAGCACGAAACATCAAGCCGGACGCGGAAGTTGGCCAGGAAGTCGAAGTCGAGGTAACGCCAAAGAATTTCGGACGGATCGCCGCGCAGACCGCGAAGCAGGCGATGATGCAGCGCATCCGACAGGTCGAGAAGGAGATGATCTACGAAGAATTCAAGGATCGCGCGGGCGAAATCGTCAGTGGCACAGTCCGGCGCTTCGATCGCTCTGACGTGATCCTCGACCTCGGGAAATTCGAGGCGATCATGCCGCAGCGTGAGCGAGTGGTGGTGGAGGATTACAACATCGGCGATCGCCTTCGCGCCTACGTCGTAGCTGTCGAAAACGGGATTCGCGGCCCGGAAATTATCGTCTCGCGCAGCCATCCGAATTTTGTGCGGCGCCTGTTTGAATTGGAAGTGACCGAGATCGCGGATGGAACGGTCGAGATTCGCGGGATCGCGCGGGAAGCCGGTTACCGAACAAAAATCGCAGTGACGAGCGCGAATGATAAAGTGGACCCCGTCGGCGCATGTGTCGGAATGCGCGGATCGCGTGTGAAGAACGTCGTGCGCGAGCTCAATAACGAAAAGGTCGACATCATCCGATGGAGTTCCGACCCAAAGGATTATGTGCTCGAAGCGCTCAAGCCGGCAAAGGTTAAAAACCTCGTTTTCGACGTCGAGAAGAAGAGCGTGCAGATCTCGGTCGACGAAGATCAGCTCTCTCTCGCGATCGGGAAAAAAGGGCAAAACGCGCGGCTCACGTCACGGCTGACCGGCTGGGAAATTAACATCGATCGCGATACGACAGCGACCCACCAGGTCGAACAGAAGGTCGCGCAAGCGGCGCAAGCCCTTGCTGGCGGTTTGCCTATCACTGATGAGCAGGCACTCGCGCTGGTGAAGGCTGGTTTTACGAATTTGGAAGGCCTGCGCGACGCTGCCGTCGAAGATTTGGTGGAAATCCTGTCAGTCGACGAGGCGAAAGCGCAGGAAATCCACGACGCGGTGCACAAGGAAGCTGTCGCACAGTAGCGCAAACGCTTCACGCATCGCGGTCACGCGTAAATTTTTCACCAACACAATGCCCACACGAACGACAACCAGAACCGCCGCGCGGAAGACCACGCCTTCGACGCGAAAGCCGGTTAAGGCTGCCGCTCCCGTCGAGGTGGCTGCGCCGAAGCGGAAAGAAGTCAGATCGAAAGCGAAAGCGGAACCGGCAACAAAAGCCGGCCGCGCGTCCGCTGCGGCAGTTGCTTCCAAAGCGCGTGTCGCTACCGAAACGGTCGCCGCCGCCGCCGCTCCTCCCGCGCCCACGAAGCCGGTGAAGGAAACGCTTTCCTTAATCGAGGAAAAGAAGCCGCGCGCGAAACGCCTGGACGATGGCGGAAAGACAAAGCGCACATTCCTGCCCCCGATCTCGCGAATCCGCGCGACTCCCGAAGCAGTCGAGCCCCCGAGAGCGCTTGAACCGGCGCCGGTCGCGCTCGCTCCAGTAGAGGCGCCCGCCGGTCCTCTACCGCCGGAAACGGTGCTGACTTCGACTGACGAAGTCACCCCTGCGGCGGTAGCGGAAGCTGAGCCACAAAAAATCATTCATATCAAGCCGCCTATCATTGTGAAGGATCTCGCGCAGGAGCTCGGCTTAAAAAATTTCCAGCTCATTAAGGAGCTCATGGATGACTTCAATATTTTCGCGAATCCTAACCTGACTGTCGAGCCCGAGGTGGCAACGAAAGTGTGTGAGAAACACGGTTTCGTTTTCGAAATGGAACGTCGCGAAAAAGGAGGCGGCGTTCACAAGGTCGAGCAGGTGGTTGTTGCGCCGCCGCCCCCGGTTATCGAGAAGGCGGAGGAACTTAAAACGCGCGGCCCGATCATCACGTTCATGGGTCACGTCGATCACGGCAAAACGTCGCTCATGGATGCGATTCGCAAGACGCGCGTGGCGGCTGGCGAAGCAGGTGGGATCACGCAACACATCGGGGCTTACACGGTCGACTACAAAGGAACCCGTATCACTTTCCTGGACACGCCTGGGCACGCTGCCTTTACTGCGATGCGCGCGCGCGGGGCGCAGGTCACCGACATCGTTGTTCTCGTGGTCGCCGCAGATGACGGGCTCATGCCGCAAACAATCGAGGCAATCAATCACGCAAAAGCGGCCGGACACGTAAAGATCATGGTTGCGATCAATAAGATCGACCTGCCTGGTGCGAACATTGACCGGGTGAAGAAACAGCTGCAGGAAAAAGATTTGTCGCCGGAAGACTGGGGCGGGGAGACGATCGTGGTTCCGGTCTCAGCGACCAAGGGAATCGGCATCGACGAGCTGCTCCAAAATATGTCCGTTCTCGCCGAGGTCATGGAACTAAAAGCTTCCGCCGATGCAACTCCTCGTGGGACGGTCATCGAGGCGCAGGTGGAAGCGGGCCGTGGGCCCACCGCAACCGTCATCGTGCAGATGGGAACGCTAAAGGCCGGCGATCCATTTATTTGCGGCGACTACGGCGGCAAGGTCAAATCCCTGATGGACGATCGCGGCAAGCCGATCAAGGAAGCGGGTCCGTCCACACCGGTAAAAGTGCTCGGATTCACCGGCTTGCCTCAAGCGGGCGATGAATTCCTTGTCATGGAATCGGAGCGCTCGGCAAAGACGTTGAGTGAGGAGCGTTTGGTTGCCAAGCGCACGGATAAATTGAGCGCGCCGCAACGCGCCACGCTCGAAAGTTTACTCGAAGCAGCGGACGGAAAAAAACATCTGCGCATCGTGCTGAAGTGCGATGCTCAAGGTTCGCTCGAAGCGCTCGTCGGCGCGCTGGGCCAAATTGAGAGCAAGAAGATCGATCTCGAGATCATTCACGCAGGCGTCGGTCCGATTTCGGAATCCGATATGCTGCTCGCAAGCGCATCGAATGCCGTCGTGGTCGGATTTAACATCAAGGTCGAGAACATGGCCGTGAATGTTGCCAAGCGGGAAGGCGTCCAGATCAAACTTTACAGCATCATTTACGAGTTGATCGATCAAATGAAGGAGGCGATGGCGGGATTGCTCGATCCGGAACATCGCGAAACGGTCATCGGTCACGCGGAGGTGAAGCAGGTCTTCAAATTGAGCCGGGGCATTGTGGCCGGATGTCTCGTCACGGACGGGCGCATATCGCGGACCGCGCGGGCGCGCGCGCTGCGACGGCGTCAGCCAGTTTACGATGGTGGGTTATCGACGCTGCGGCGTTTCCAGGATGACGTAAAAGAAGTGCGTGTGGGGCTTGAGTGCGGTATCAAGCTTGGCGATTTCAGCGAATATCAAGTTGGCGATATCATCGAGTGCTATCAGCTCGAGCAGGTCGCCCAAAAACTGTAAATTGGTGGGGCGCGACTCTGTCGAGCCCTGCGGAACCTTCGCTGTTCCCAGGCTCGACAGAGCCTCGCCCTACCAACTCTTTCCCCGATGAAACACCGACTGCTTCGCGTTAACGAATTGCTCAAGCGCGAGCTGAGCACCATTATCACGCGCGAGATCGCTTTCGTAGATGCCCTCGTCACGATCAACCATGTGGATGCGACTCCGGACCTGAAAAACGCGCATGTCTATGTGAGCGTTCTCGGACCGAACGCGCAGGCCTCAGCGATGGCGAAGCTCGAAGAAAACCGCGTCGTGCTGCAGATGCAGCTTTCGAAACATGTCGTCCTCAAATACACGCCGCATCTCACCTTTCACCTGGATGAGTCAGTCGAACGCGGCTCACGCATTATCGAGATTCTGCAGCAAATCGAAACACCGACGGCGGATGCCGAATGAGCAACTTCGCCGAAATTGGACGCGCGTTGCGCGAGCATGAGCGCTTCGCGGTGCTTAGTCATGTGCGGCCTGACGGTGACGCACTAGGCAGTCAGCTCGCGCTGGGACTCTCGCTCGAACAACTCGGCAAAAATGTGACGATCTGGAACGAGGACGGGATGCTGGAGAAATACAGTTTCATGTCCGGCGGAGAGCGCCTGAATAACCCGCCGATTGCGCCTCAAGACTTCGATGTGGCTATTGCGCTCGACACCGCGACGCAGAACCGGCTCGGCACTGCGGGTGCCGCGGTGCGGAGCGCAAAGCTGTGGATCAACATCGATCATCACCCGAGCAACCCCAAATACGGCGATCTTGTCTTGATCGATCCGACTGCCCCGGCCACCGGCCAGATCCTTTTTGAACTGATGTGTGCTGCGGAGCTGCCGGTAAGCCCAGCAATTGCGGAGAACCTGTTCGTTGCAATTTCAACGGACACCGGATCGTTCCAGTATCCCAATACGACCGCGCGCACGTTCCAGATCGGCGCTGAGCTGATAAAACGCGGTGCCGATGTCGGCCGGCTCAGCCAGCTCTTGTACGAGAGCTATCCCCTGCGTCGCGTCGAACTGCTGCGCGACCTTCTCGGCACGATGCGTATCGAAGCGCGGGGACAGCTGGCGAGTTTCAGTTTGAGCCTCGCCGTTGCCGCGCGACTCGGCGTCAAGCCGGAGGACAATGAAGGACTCATCGATCATCTCCGCGCGATTCAGGGTGTTGTCGTCGCCGTATTTTTCGAAGAACTGCCCGACGCAAAGGTGCGCGTAAGCATGCGGTCGAAAAATGAAGCAGCGAATGTTTGCGCCATTTGCGAGCGCTTCGGCGGTGGCGGGCATAAACTTGCGGCCGGAGCGCGCGTGCGCGGAAGTTTAGCGGAAGTCGAAAAACGCGTCCTTGCGGCGATTTGCGATGTCATTGACTGCAACTCCTGACGGCGTCCTCCTCGTCGACAAAGCCCCTGGCATGACGTCGCACGACGTCGTTGCACTCGTTAGGCGGCGGTTGCAGGTGAAAAAGGTCGGTCACTGCGGGACGCTCGACCCAATCGCGACTGGATTGCTCCTGCTCACGCTTGGCCGTGGGACCAAAATCCAGGACCTGCTCATGAGCGAAGACAAGGAATATGCAGGAACGATGATCCTCGGCATCGCTACCGACACCCAAGACCGCGCTGGCGTCACCTTATCGGAGCGTCCGGTTCCACCACTTGATGAAGCGATGGTGCGCGCGGCGTTCGATAAATACTCGGGCGATTTCTACCAAATGCCGCCAATGGTTTCCGCGATTAAACAAGGCGGCGTTCCGCTCTACAAACTCGCCCGCCAGGGAAAAACCGTCGAGCGCGAGCCCCGCCTCGTGCACGTTTACCGCTACACCATCGATCGGATTGCGGCGTCAGAAATCGACTTCAGCGTTGTTTGCAGCAAAGGCTTTTATGTTCGCACGTATGCCCACGACATTGGCGAAACACTCGGATGCGGAGCACACTTGAAGGAGCTTCGGCGAGTAAAATCAGGGCGCTTCAGCGTAGAAGGCGCGATCACGGTCGATGAATTAAAAACCGTAGACCCGGTCGAAATTCTCGGAAGAATTCTGACGCTGCCGGAAGTGTCCCGGATGCGCGGCGCCTGAGGAACCAAACGGATGCAGGTCCTTCGCTCGATTCCCGAGCTTGATGAACTTGCCGGCCCGCTCTTTCTCGCGATCGGCGTGTTCGATGGAGTGCACCTCGGACATCAGGCAGTCATTTCAACCTCAGCGCGGCACGCGCGCGAAGCCAGCGGTACAGCCGTCGTTGTTACCTTCGATCCGCATCCGGCAAAGGTTCTTCGTCCGGAAGCGGCGCCGCATCTCCTGACGGCAACTGAACACAAGATTGCGCTGATCCGCGGACTGGGCGTCGAGCATCTTTTGGTGGTACGATTCGATGCTGCCTTTGCGGCAACCCCCCCGGACGAATTCGTCAGGCTGCTTGTGAAGCACTCGAACCCACTGCAAGAGATTTGCGTGGGACACGAGTGGTCGTTCGGCAAGGCGCGTGCCGGAAATCTCACCTTGTTGAAGGAGCTCGGCGGACGCTACGGCTTCAATGTTGTCGGCATTCAGCCGGTGACGGCGAATGGGACAGCCGTCAGTAGCACTGCCATTCGCCGCGCTGTGGAGATTGGTGAGTTGAAGACAGCGGCCGAGATGCTGGGGCGCGAATATTCGATTCTCGGGACTGTCAAAGCCGGCGAGCAACTCGGCCGAAAGCTCGGTTTTCCGACGGCAAATCTGAGCGCTCATAGCGAGCAGTTTCCGCCCAACGGAGTCTATGCGGCGGAGGCGCGTTTGGGACCTAAAACCTATGCTGGCGTGGCGAACCTTGGCCACCGTCCCACGGTCAACCGCGGCACGACGGAGCGGATACTGGAACTTCACCTGTTCGATCTGCACCGTGATATCTACGGAAAAGACCTGGAAGTTCGCTTCGTCCGCTACCTGCGCCCGGAGCAGCGCTTCGAGAATATCGAGGCGTTAAGAGCGCAAATCACGCGCGACGTGGAGGAAGCGCGAGCGGTGTTGTCGCTACCGCCGCAGAACGGCTAACGGAGGACGATCCTTGCTAAACCTGAGCAGGGGCGACTCGGCGAAGTGTTCTTGAGGCGGTCACTCTCGAGCGGAGGCGCTTTCTCGTAAACGTATATCTAAGTGAGGCGTCGATCTTTAGATATCGCGCTTGCTAAGCCTGCGAACATCACTAAGAGCCCTGCAACGGCTGCCACAAGATAGATAAGAGGCAGCGGCGTGACGGCGATTCGGGCGAGCATTCCTTCCAGGGAGCGGCCACCGCCTGAGAGCATATATGTCAGCAAAGCGGCGAGTAGCCCGACGGAGGCGAAAATAAGCGCCCGCAGAGATCGCCGCTGCCGCCGCATGGGCAGCTGCTGCGCGACTCGCGCTGTGAAACCCGCGTCGTCGATGTAGGGAGCTTCCTCGCGAAGTAGAACGTCGATCGGATCCAGCGGCGTTTGTTCGTCTGTGGTAGTGCGGTCCATTTGATTGCGCCAGGCGTCTCTTTAATTCTCCCCGCGTTTCTGCCACTCGGCAAGGTAGCGTTTTAGTTTTTCGCGCCCTCTCAGCACATTGGTTTTCACCGTGCCAAGCGGGATGTCGAGGATTCGTGACGCTTCGTCGTGAGACAAACCGTTTTGACAGCAAAGCAGAACGGCAGTGCGCTCGTGAAGAGGAAGCATCTGGAGTGCGCTGGCCAGATCCTGTTTGAGGGCGAGATCCACGACGTGCGGATCATGTGCAGCTTCCAACTGCTCCTCATCGATGCCGACGAGCTCCTTTCGCCGGCGCGCTTCCTCGCGAAAAACGTTGTAGCCGATGCGATAAAGCCACGTCGAAAACTTCGCTTCGCCGCGAAAGCTCCGGATGTTTTTGTAGGCGCGCAGAAACGTTTCCTGCGCCAGATCATCGGCGAGCGCGAGATCGGTTCGCGTAAGCTGGCGAAGCAGACCGCGCACGCTCGACTGATGATTTCGCACCAGCTCCGCGAAGGCATGATGATCATCATCGAGGATGACTCTGGCGACGAGGTCTGCATCAGCGAGCGGCACGT
>JBDUAZ010000143.1:0-25354 GCA_040004385.1 Chthoniobacterales bacterium
CGTGCGGGAGTGCATCGACATGATGGCCGTCGCGGCCAATCATGCTTTGGTTTGCGATGAGCGCATTGACGATCGCTTCTTCCACGGATTGGACAGTCGCAATGAAAAGCGGATCCATCCGATCGTTAGGCACGGTTTCGATCGAGTGCGTCGCGCTGGACGGATCAGCAGCGTGCGGATTCGCGGTGGAAAATGCGAGGAACAGATCGCCTGATCCATTTCCCGACACGCTCCCCGTTCGCGCGAGTCCCATGCTGGCGCGGCGTGCGAGCCGCTTCAATTGATTCGGCAAGAGCGGTGCATCCGTCGCGATGACAATGATGATGGAGCCAGTGTCCTGGCTGTAAACGGCGTTGTCAGGAATCTCCTTTCCGACCGGAACTCCAGCGATCGTTAGGCCGCGGCGCCGACCGCAGTTCGCCTGCACGAGAGCGCCTACGGTGTATGAGGGCGCACTCGGCGCAGCTTTATCTTTCATGTCGGCGACGCGCGAGGCGGTCCCGGTGCCACCTTTAAATTCATAGCAAATCATTCCCGTACCACCGCCGACGCTGCCTTCCGTGACCGCGCCACTTTTCGCACTATCAAGCGCATGCATGACGTGTTCGGGTTTTACATGGAAACCGTTGATGTCGTTCAAATAACCGTCCCACGTCTCGGCCACGACGGGTAAGCTCCAGGAAAATCCCGTCGGATCGGGTCCACCGTGTGCAACACGCCACGCGATCACCGCATCGCGCGTCACGCCAACGCTATGTGTGTTCGTGATCATGATCGGCCCCTCGAGGAACCCACTCTCCTCCACCCACGCAGTGCCGGTCATTTCGCCGTTTCCATTCAAGCTGAAGTAGCCGGCGTAAACCGGATCATCGAATGAACTCTGGCCACGCGGCAGGATTGCGGTAACGCCGGTTCGCACCGGGCCTTTGCCCACCTCTAGCTTTCCGTCGCCGTTGATCAACGTGGTGTAACCGACCTCAACGCCTGCGATGTCGGTTATCGCATTCAGAGGGCCGGTCGTGCCATCAAAAGGAATACCGAGGGCCCGAGCGCGGACGGTTTGTCCGGGAGGCGGTGAAGTTTGCGGCTCGCGAGGATGGACAGGGGTCGCAGCCAGAACCATAGCGAAAGCGAAAGCGATGCGGCATTTCATGATTAGAAAACTGACAGAGTTTCGTCTTTCGCGCGATGTCTGAAACGTTAAAGTGAAGCCGTGAGTTATCAGGTCTTCGCCCGGAAATACAGACCACAAACGTTTGATGATCTCGTCGGCCAGGCGCATGTGACGCGCACGCTGAAAAATGCCGTCGAGCAAAATCGCCTTGCGCACGCCTATCTTTTTGTCGGGCCGCGCGGGATCGGAAAAACCTCAACTGCACGCATCCTCGCGAAGGCTCTCAATTGTGTGAATGGACCGACGATTACGCCCTGTGGCGTTTGCGATAGCTGCAAGGAAATCGCCGGAGGGAACAGCCTCGATGTGCTCGAAATCGATGGCGCGAGCAACAACGGCGTTGAGCAGGTACGCGAGCTGCGCGACAACGTGCGATACGCGCCAAGCAAAGGGCACTTCAAGATCTACATCATCGACGAAGTGCACATGCTCACTACGGCGGCATTCAACGCGCTTCTTAAAACTCTCGAGGAACCGCCACCGCATGTGAAATTTATTTTCGCGACGACCGAGCCGCAGAAAGTTTTGCCGACGATTCTAAGCCGTTGCCAACGTTTCGATCTCCATCGCATTCCCGCCAACTTGATCGCACAACATCTGCAGTTCATCGCCGGGAAGGAGACAGTAGCGCTTGAGCCTGCGGCGGCGCACGCGATCGCCAAGGGCGCTGACGGCGGACTGCGCGACGCCGAGTCGATGCTCGATCAATTGGTGGCGTTTTGCGGGGATACGATCATGGAGCCGGACGTGCTGAACGTCTTCGGATTCACGAGCGAGCAAACGGTCGCAAGTTTTACCGACAAAGTCTTGCGAGCTGACACTCCGGGCGCTCTCGAACTGCTCCACGCCGAGGGCGAGAACGGCAAAGACATGATGAAACTCATGTCGGATCTGATCGCGTATTTGCGTGACCTGCTCGTATACAAAGTAAAACCGGACGCGCTCGCAGACGATTTTAATTCGGAATTACAGGCGGCCGTCGAGGCGCAAGCATCGCTGATCGAAACCGACCGCCTTCTCGAGTTGATCGATCAATTCGCGGCTGCGGAAGGCCGGATGAAATGGGCGCCGAACAAGAAGCTTCATTTCGAAGTGGCGGTGATCAAGGCGATTCAGACGTTGAACCAGGTCACGCTGAGCGAAGTGATTGAAAATCTTGCGGCGCTGCGCGGAGGCAACCCTGCGCCGATCAAAGCCGCCCAACATCCTGCGCGACCATCAAAGCCTTCAGCTCAGTCGCCGGCCGAGAAGGAAACCGTAGCGGCAGTGGTCAAAATTGCCGAGGAACCAGGGAGCCGGCAAGATTCTGCTACGACTTCTGCGCCGATCGATTTTGAATCGATCTGGAACGCAGTGGCCGAACAAATCCGGACGAAGCGACCGTTGATCCGCGGCTGGATAGAATCAGCGAAAGCATTGGGAACCGAGGGTCGTTTTTTGTTACTCGGATTTCCGCCTGAACAAAAGAGCGCGATGGAATCGCTCTCCACGACCCGAAACCGCGATTTTCTCGACTCTCTTGTCTCGGAAATCAGCGGCCGTGATTTGAAAGTAAAGTTCAGCTTGAAAGAAGGTTTGCAGGTGATGGCTAGCCCCGAAACGCCGCACTCGACTCCCGGCCCACAACCAGCCGCGAAAAAGGCGGAAGACGTGCAGGCAATCTTTAAAGACGATCCTCTGATTCGTGAGGCCTTGGAAATCTTCAAGGGCGAGATCAAACCAGTGAATAGTGACTGACGATTTATGAATTTAAACAAGTTGATGAAACAGGCTCAGAAGATGCAGGAGCAGATGGCGAAAACGCAGGCTGAACTGGAAGATAAAACGGTCGAAGTGCAGGCGGCAGGCGGCAAAGTGACCGTGACCGCGAACGGATCGGGAGACGTTACGTCGATCAAAATTGCAAAAGAGATTGTCGATCCGGAGGACGTGGAGTTCCTCGAAGACGCCGTCTTGAGCGGAGTGAAACAAGCGATCGAGCAAGGCAAGGCGCTGGCCCAATCGGAGATGTCTAAAATCACCGGCGGGCTCGGTGTCGCGGGACTCGGTTTGTAGATATGGTGAGCTCGCTACGGCAGATCGGTTTTTGCGCGATCGCCCTCGCCGTAACGCTGCGGCCAACGACCGCCGCCGAAGCGCAGAAAACGTCACCACCCTTGGTCGAAAATGGGAGCGGAGCGCTCGACGCCCGCGTTCACCACGAACTCGAAGGATTCAAAGGCAAGGTTTGCCTTTACGCGAAGAACCTCGATACGGGCGCGACCTACTCACTCAACGGCGAGGAACGTGTCCGGACCGCGAGCACGATCAAGGCCGCGATCATGGTGGAGGCGTTCGCCCGCGTCGCGGAAGAGCGTTCGAAATGGACGGACGAAATCATTCTCACGAAAGAAAAGAAGCAGCCGGATGGCGGCGTGTTGCAGGAGTTCGCGGATAATACACGCCTTACGCTCCGAGACGCAGTCAACCTGATGATCGTGTTGAGCGATAACACAGCAGCGAACCTCGTCATCGACACCGTCACGACAGATGCCGTGAACGCCCGAATGGACTCGTTAGGTTTGCCGAAAACCCGTTCGTTAGGCAAAATCGGCGGTGGCGCCTACAGCAAGGCGCGGCTCGATCCTGTGAATCAGGGAAAAGGTATCGGCGTGACGACGCCGCATGAAATGGTGGCGTTGCTCGAGAAGCTCGAGCGCGGCGAAGTGATTAATCCGGCCGCATCCGCCGAAATGATCGCGCTCTTGAAGCGGGAGCAATTCCACGAAGGGATTACCCGCGGCCTCAAAAACGTCGAAGCGGCGACAAAATGTGGATCGCTCGATGCGCTGCGCGCCGACATTGGCGTTATCTATTCTCCACGCGGCCGAATCGCGATGGCAATCTATTGCGATGACATGCCGGAAATCGACTACACGCTCGATAACCCGGCGTTGCTCCTGATGTCTCGCCTCTCGACGATTCTGATCGAGGGACTCGGCCGCTAACGTCGCGAAGGCGCTACGGCGCAGTTAAGAACTTCTGCCGAATCCGCAGCTCAGGATATTGCGGAAAGAAAACCTCGGCGATGAACACTTTGTTCGGCGCGAGGTCTCGGGTCGCAATCGTCTCCGCGTATTCGATGTGCTCGCGTGGGTTGATTAAAACAGTGCCTATTTCCTCAGCGAAAGCGTGATTGTCCGACCATTGTGTCAGAACTTCTCCGGCCGAGCTTCTCAGACAAATTTCGATCCGCTGCGCTGTCGGGAAGTCGAGCGCCACCGGGCGCTTGGACCTGTTAGTTAGTGTCATGTTAACATCGAGTCTGCGAACTTCAGATAACTTCACCGGTTGCGGCGAGAGTCGCAGTTCGAGAACCAATCCGTGCAATCGCGGGTCCTTGTAATCCGGCAGCGAATCGGAATGAAAAGGATGGAAGATCCGGCCGAACCATCTGCGCTCTTCGGGCTGCGGCGCGGGCGTCGACCCCTGGGCGAAAGCGCGGCCCATCGTCGCGACCGCGACGAGCAACGTCACAGCTGTCCGTTTCATGGGCGGGTTAATCAGCAACCGTTGCAAATCCTGTCAAACGCTTTATGAATCGCGCGATGCGCAGGACTGTGGCCTTCTCGGTGGCTTTAATACTGGTCACGTCTGCGCTTGTGGCGAAGCAACCACACTGCACGCTTCGACTGCACACCCAGGCGAATTCGCGCGACACCGAAATTTTTTCGGCGCCATTGCAGTCGAAATTTACCGGTAAAACGGTCACGATTGAAAAAACGCCGACGATTTCCGAACGCGACGTTGTTGCATTCTATCCCTATCCGGCCGCCGACGGGAGCTACGGCGCGCTTTTCCAATTCGACGACCACGGTAAGCTCGCTCTCGATACGCTAAGCATCGAGCGGCGCGGCACGTTTTTATTCGTGTTTGTGAATGGCCGACCGATCACGGAATTGCAGATCGATCGCAGAATTACCGACGGTAAAATCTATCTCGGCTCTGGGTTGTCCGCCGCCGATATCGAACTGATGAAGAAAGACTGGCGCCTGATTGGCCAGCGAAAGAAATAGCCGCCATGTGGTGCCGCCTCGGGTGCTTCGTTTTTCTGTTTGCCGGATCTTACGCTGTCGCGCAAAACGAATCGCAGCGGCTCGATCTCGCATTGCCGACCGATAACGATGCGATTTTCCACGGAGGCGGCGCGGCCTTCTACCAGTACATCGAGCGCGATTACAAAGGGGCGAAATCGTGGCCCTGGGAGGGCGGCCAGTACGGCTTTGTGCGAAACCCGGTGGCAACAAAAGCGGGACTCGTCTACACGCGTTTTCACGAAGGCATCGACATCAAACCGTCGCATCGCGACGCTGCCGGCGAACCACTCGATGAAGTGCGCGCGATTGCGGACGGCACCGTGGCTTACACGAACCTTGTGCCGGGCTTTTCCAACTACGGGAACTACATAGTCATCGAACACCGATGGAACGGCTCTTCCTACTACAGCCTCTACGGGCATCTCCGCTCGATCGCCGTGAAAGCCGGTCAACATGTGGCGAAAAGCGATCCGATCGCGGTCATGGGTTACACCGGCGAAGGCTTAAATCGGGAGCGCGCGCATCTGCATCTCGAAATAAACCTTATGCTGAGCAGGCAATTCGAAGCGTGGCATGCGACGTATTTCAAGACGGATCCAAACCACCACGGTCTTTACAACGGCATTAACCTTTCAGGTCTCGATGTCGCCCGGCTCTACATCGCCCTGCGCAAACGACCGACGTTAACGATTCCGCAATTCCTCGCGGAACAGGAGACATTCTTTGAGGTGACGGTTCCGAATTCGCCGCACTTCGATCTGCCGAAATTTTATCCATGGATGATGCGCAACCGCGAAAACGTGAAGTCCGCCGCGTGGAAGGTGTCGTTTACGCAATCGGGTGTCCCGACGAAGATCGAGCCGAGCGCGCAGGCCGTTACCGAACCGCAGCTGACATTCATCCGCAGCCGCAGGATCGACTACACGTATTTAACGCGTGGATGGATTGGCGGGTCGAGCGGTGCCGCTTATCTGACCGAAAGCGGCAAGCGAATGATGCAGTTGCTGACGTTTCCGGAGTAGCGCCACCAAGGACGCGTCATCTGGGCGATCGGGCTAGCACGAGGTTGGTATGCGTTGCGCTAGCGCAACAGCGTGAGGAATCGCTCCGGCGACAAAACCGAGGCACTCGACCGCGCCACTTGGTTTGCCTGGCAGCGCGATCACAAGCGAAGAGTCGACGATCGCGGCGAGGCTGCGCGATAACATTGCATTCGGCGTGATTGCCATCGATTCCCGTCGCATCGTTTCGCCGAAACCCGGAACTTCGACGCGCATGATCGCACGAATTGCTTCGGGCGTGACATCGCGCTCTGCGATGCCGGTTCCGCCAGTTGTCAAAATCAGGCCGCAACCTTGGGCGGAAAATGAACGGATCGTTTCCTGTATGCGCGCGGCATCATCCGGAACCACCGCTTCAGCAGAAACGTCCCACCCGAATTTCAATGCGGCCTCCTTTAATGCGGGACCGCCGAGGTCGGCATAATCACCCGCTGCGGCGCGATCAGAGACGGTGATAATTCCGACTGGTATATGCATGTTTTAGCGGTGTTCACGCTTCGTCTTTTCGAGCAGACGAATGTCGGTGATCTGCATCTCTTTATCTACCGCCTTGCACATATCGTAAATTGTCAGGAGCGCGGCCGATGTGCCGGTTAACGCCTCCATTTCAACGCCGGTTTGCGCGGTGGTTCGCGCAATGCAGACGACCTCAAGTCCTTTGGCTGCCAGCCCAATGTCGATTTCGACATGCGTGAGATTCAACGTGTGGCAAAGCGGAATGATCTCGGATGTGCGCTTCGCTGCCTGAATGCCGGCAATTCGCGCTGTGGCGAGAACGTTTCCTTTCGCGATTTGGTTTTTCTCGATCAATTCTAGCGTTTGGCGACCCACTAGAATTCGCCCGGCTGCTTTCGCCTCGCGCACGCTGAGCACCTTGCCGGAGACGTTCACCATCTGCGCGCTGCCGTCCGCGCTTACATGTGTCAGACGTTTCATCTTGCTCTCAACGGATTTTCCACCGCCAACGAGGCTACGTTCTGCGACTGAGTGAAGCAAGACACGTGAGAAGTGACAGTTGACCTAAAAGATCATCTGAATTACGATATGCTCATGAAGCGGCGCACTTTTTCCTGGGCGCTGATGCTGAGCGTAGCATGCAGCGCGCTGTTGTTTACCGGTTGCTCGACAGTGGAGACGCGGATCTCCGAGCACCCTGAAATGTATGGACGGCTTGGCGAAACCGATCGTGCTCTGGTGAGTCAGGGCAGAATACGTGCTGGCATGCCACGCGACGCCGTTTATCTCGCGTGGGGCGCACCTGACCAGGTGTCACAAGCGAATGTGCGCGGCCGCCCCGCCGAGACGTGGATTTACACGAGCACGACAAGCGCGGGATACGGCCCCGGATACGGGGGCTACGGACCCGGTGGATTCGGATTCGGGGGTTACGGTTACGGCCGGTTCGGAGACAGCGGCTCTGGATACACCTTTGCTCATCTGCAACGGCATCATTCCGGCCATCATGTTTTCGTCGGATACGGGCCTTTCTACGATCCCTTCTACGATCCGTTTTACTACAGACGCAGCAGTGTGGTGAACTATCCGGAGCGCACGGTTTCGTTCCAGAATGGGCGAGTTGTGGCTTTCCAGTTCCTCAGGCCGCCGCGCGTTTACTAGTGACTTAGCAGCCGCTACTCGCCACGTTGTGCGGTCGGCGCGGCGACAATAGATGGCATACCAATCCTTCGGCGAATTCGTTCAAGGCTTGGACCAGGCCGGCGAGCTCAAGCGCATTTCCGTTCCGGTCGAGACTGATCTCGTGGTCGCGGCGTGGGCAGACCGCGAAATGAAATCGCCCGGTGGCGGCAAGGCGCTTCTCTTTGAAAAGCCACTCATCGATGGCCGGGAATCGCGATTCCCGCTCGCGATTAACACGATGGGTTCCCGCAAACGGATGGCGCTCGCACTCAAAGTCGACAGCGTCGAAGATCTCGCGCAGGAAATTCAACTGATCCTGAAAGCGAAGCCACCGACCGATCTGCGTGAAGGTTGGAGTCTCCTGAAGCAAGGGATCAATCTGCTCCACGCGCGGCCGCGCCATTCGCGTGAAGGTGTTTGCCAGGAAGTGGTGATAAATTTCGATGGCAGCGCGCCGTCGTTTTCGCTCACCGACATGCCGATCCTGAAATGCTGGCCGAAGGACGGCGGCCGCTTCATTACCCTCCCAAACGTGCATACGCGCGATCCAGATTCCGGCGCGCGAAATCTTGGGATGTACCGCATGCAGGTTTACGATGGGCAGACGGCGGGCATGCATTGGCAGGTTCACAAGGTCGGCGCGCGGCATGGGCGGCGGTATTATGAACGCGGCGAGCGAATGCCCGTGGCAGTCTGTCTCGGGGGCGACCCGGCTTACACGTTTGCGGCGACGGCGCCGCTGCCGGACGGCTTGGACGAAATTCTGTTCGCGGGGTTTCTGCGAAAAAAATCAGTCGAGCTGGTGAAGTGCAAAACGATCGATCTCGAGGTGCCTGCTGACGTCGATTTCGTCCTCGAAGGCTACGTTCAGCCCGGCGAAACGCGACCCGAAGGGCCCTTCGGGGATCATACTGGATTTTACACTGCGCTCGAAGATTACCCGGTGTTCCACCTTACAGCGATCACCCACCGGCGGGATGCGATTTATCCCACCACGATCGTCGGGATTCCGCCGATGGAGGATTATTATATCGGCGACGCGAGTGTTCGGATTTTTCTGCCCGTCTTTAAAATGAATTTTCCGGAGTTGGTCGATATGACGCTGCCCGCCGAGGGCGTTTTCCATAACCTCGTGTTTGTTAGCATTCGGAAGCAGTATCCATATCAGGCGTTCAAGGTCATGCACGGCCTCTGGGGGATGGGCCAGATGATGTTTAGCAAATACATCATCGTCGTCGATGAGGACTGCGACGTGCATAATACAAGCGAAGTGCTCTTCCGGCTTTGTGCGAACACCGATCCCGCGCGCGATAGCACCGTCATTAGGAATCCAAGTGATTCGCTCGACCACGCACCGACCTCGCAAAACATCGGATCGCACATGGGCTTCGATGCGACCCGCAAGCTGCCTGGCGAAAACTATCACCGCCAGTGGCCCGAGTTAGTGAAGATGACAGACGAGGCACAAAAGCTCGTCGATGCGCTGCAAAAGAAAACGGGTTGATCCCGCAGGCGCGGAACCAACCCGTTTCTTAATCTCAGTGTTTCAGCCGAGCTTAGGGCCGGCGAAAAATGCAACCGCTGCTCGGGTCGCGCACGAGCGAGCCGCGAGGAATCCCACGCACGTCAATCAATACATGCGGCGGACATGGGCTGCGCACGAAGCCCGGGGTTTCGCTCCAGCGGGCGATTCGGTAGCCACCCTCGGGCACCGGGCCGTATTCCGCAGCGCGATTCGCGTCAATAGCTGCGCCGATTAGCGCGCCGGCTCCAGCGCCAATGGCCGCACCGGCTAGCGTACGACCACCACTATCGCGGTAGTATCCGTGCGGGCCGGTGTTGCCCGCGATCGCAGCACCGGTGGCAGCGCCAACGAGTGCCCCTGTGCCGGTTGCGGTTTCACAAGAGGTCAGTGCCAAAGCGGCGATTGCGCTCAGCGCGGTTGTAATAACTAAGGAGGATTTTTTCATAATAGATGTGGTGTTAATTATTCGAATTACACACGTCTGACGGACGTTAGCGCGGCGAAATTCAAACCAGATGCATCAAATGCGCTGCGACAAGCGCCGCCTTGTGCAGTTTGCCGACTCGGTAATTTTTATCGAAAACACGAAAGCCGTCACTCCTCATCTCTCTCAGCATCGTGTGGTAAACTGACGCCATGATCTCCGCTGCCATCATTGCGCCGCGGTCCTCTCGCGGGAGCAAAGCTTTCGCGCGGTCAAAAAACGCCTCCGCGCGGTCGGCTTCGAACTGCATTAAATTCACAAATTGCGCGTCATATTTTCGGTTGCGCAGATCAGCGACCGAATAGTAAAACCGCGCGAGATCTTCCTCTGGCAGATAAACCCGGCCATTGCCAAGGTCCTTGCCGACATCACGAATGATATTCGTCATTTGCAATGCCAGACCGAGGTCGACCGCGTAGTCACGACATGCCGAATTTCGATAGCCAAATATTTCGATACTGACCAGGCCCACCGCGCTTGCGACGCGATAGCAATAGACTCGCAACTCTTCGAACGTGGCGTAACGGGCGGTCGTAAGGTCCATCTCCACCCCTGCGATAATTTCCTCGAGCATTTCAGGTTTCAGCCTGTATTTCGCAATTAATGCACGGATATCCGTTGCCAGAGCTGGCTCATGAGTGGCCGGCTTTCGCAACCATTCGCGCCAGGTGCTGAGACCTTGAGCCTTCTCTGCGACGGATAATTCGGTGGAGTCCGCGATGTCATCTATTACGCGACAGAACGCGTAAAAGACGGTGATGTCGTGACGGCGCTCACGCCCCAGCGCAACGAATGCAAGCGCGAGGTTCGACTTGCTTTGCCGCGTAATTTTGTTCGCGTCCACGGGTTTTCCGCAGAGCTAATACCTTATCCAGGTTTCCTGAGCAATCCGTCCGGTTTCAGCTTGACGAAACAGACAGACCCACGATGCGAGAAGCCAGCCCGTGACGAAACCTCGCAGACACACGTAGATTGTTTTCCACATGATCAAGGCGGCGACACGATCGCCGATGGCGCTTCGAATTACGGCATCGCACGCCGTAAGGAAAAGGAAGTGGATGGCGCAAAGCAGGAGGAACCAACCAAACCTTCCCGCATTTCGCTGTATAAACTGGCGGTGTGCTCGCACCGCTTCTCGCAGATCTTCATTGTGAAGGACGAGCGAGATTTGCACAGAGCTAAAGAGAATTATGAGTGCGCTCATGACCGCTCGCTCGATCGGCAGATAATCGAGCACGTTCGGGACTTCACGAAAATATGCGAGCAACAAGGGCATGCGAACGATGAGCGTGCCGACGCCGAGGACGAGACCGGCCCATTTCAGAACGTAGGTGAACCGGCGCATCGCGAATTGAAAGAGCGCTTCTTCGCCAAAGCTCAAGCCTTTGATCCACGCGAGACAGACAGTGATCAAATAGACCTGGATGTAAACGCCGAACAGGTACTCGAAGACAAACGCGACGACATCGACCGTTGCGGAGATTTGCAATAAGCCCGCGGCTGGAACTACCCCGCCCAATTGCGGCAAACGCCAGAAAATAATCGGCTTCAAAAGGGTCGCAAAGACGCTCAGGAGCAGCGCAACATAAATAAGATAGCCCCAGAGTTTGTAACGTTGCCGCAGAGCGCGCAAAAGCGCGCCATGCAAGCCGCGCCAGTTGATCACGAGCAGCACCGCGGCGAAAACTGAGAGCGGGTAAGTCGTCGTTGCGTTGTCGAAAATCCCTGCGACGCCCTCAAGAGCGGGCAGTGGAATACCCGACCAAACATCTGCGAGCCGCGGCCACGTCCAAGCGTTAATGTTCGCCGCGCCCGCGAGATCGAGATCCGATATGTGTTGGAGGGGGGTGAATGTCGCAAATTGGAAAACCAAATACGCGAAGCCGAGCAGCACGAATGTCAGCCAGACGCGGCTGAAGCGCGTGACGCATCGAAGCCCATCGCGCAATGCGAGACGAATGGGGTTGAACAGCATCATGAGCGCATACCCGGTGCACAAACCGAGCAGCGGGTAAACGCGCGACGCCGTCGTCAGCATACGGCCCGCCTAACGAATGAAGCCCCAGTGGCGCGTGAACGGCCAGTAGACGAAGAGCCCGCGGCCGACGAGATTTTCCTCCGGAACCGGCCCCCAATAACGGCTATCATAACTGTTGTAGCTGTTGTCGCCCATCGCGAAGTAGCTTTGCTCCGGCACCGTAAAAGTTTTCTCCGGATCGGCGAGGTAATCACGCCCGGCCGCATACCCCCGATAGCCACTCGCGGCCGACATGACGCGGCCAAAGCCGTACCCTTTGGCAAGGGCGCCGTCTACGTAAAGCGCCGGCGACGCGATCCGCAAAGTGTCTCCGGGCAGGCCGCCGAGGCGTTTGATAAAATAAGGTGCGCCTGTTTCCGGATCATCGGGGATCCCGAAAATGTGCTCCGTGCGAAAAACAAACACGTCTCCCCGGTGCGGCTTGATAAAGTTATAACTGAACTTGTCAACGAACACCTGGTCCCCGGTATCCACAGCTCCGCGTGCGATGACGTCACCGCGCTTATAACGGTTTCCGGGAAGCACTCGAAAATCCTGTCGCAACGTTTCGGGCGACGAATAGACGAGATAGCTTTGCCGCTCGCACACGATCCGGGAAAACGTAAAGAAGAACGCGAACTTCTTCGGAATAATTTGCGTGACTTGATCGTCCTCCCTGGAAACGACGTCGATATAATTGCGACCAAGAACAAAAAATTCGCCAATCTGCCGCAACATGTTTGGGGCAGGCTCAGTCGAAGGATGACCGATTATTCCGTTCAGCGTCGGTTGCATCGAGCCGGTTGGAATTTTGAATGGTTGAAGGAAGTAAGATCGGATCCCTACCGCGACGACAAGCGCGACGAGAATAACCTCCACGTTCTCCCGCCAGTGCGATTCCCAGGTTAGCGGTGTGAGCTTGTGAAGTTTTTCGTCCAGCGCTTCGGCGCTCGACTTGATATGGTCGTGGTTTTTCTCATGTAACGCGGTACTTAAGCTTGCGATCGCCGTGTCAATTTCTCCACGTTGCTCGCCGTCCATTACGTCGCGCTTGTAGCGCACATATTTCTGCGCGTGCCGGAGGAGGAGCTTGCTGTGTTTGATATAACGAGGTGTAAACATTGGTGCGGTTCTTATCCGATTATCGCGTCGTTGGTAGGCAGTCATCCCGAGACGCAAAGTTGGGCGGACGCATCATTGGGATTTCAATACCTCGATGAACGCCTCCTGCGGGATGTTAATCTTGCCGATGCTTTTCATCCGCTTTTTGCCTTCTTTTTGTTTCTCCAGCAGTTTGCGTTTCCTGGTGATGTCACCGCCGTAGCATTTCGCGGTCACATTTTTTCGCAATGCCGAAACGCTTTCGCGTGCAATAATTTTCCCACCAATTGCCGCCTGGATCGCGACCTGATAAAGCTGGCTCGGGATTACTTCTTTTAATTTCGCGGCCAGCTGCCGCCCACGCGCATCGGCGCGATCGCGATGCACGATGGTCGAAAAAGCGTCTACTGGCTCGCCGTTCACAAGCAGATCCAGCTTCACCAACTTCGCCGCGCGATAACCGGCGTGCTCGTAATCCATCGAGCCGTAGCCGCGCGTGATGCTCTTAATTTTATCGTTAAAATCTACCAGGATTTCGTTGAGCGGCAGCTCGCAGTGCAACATCACGCGGCGTGTATCGAGCGACTCCGTATGGTCCATCGTCCCGCGCTTCTCCAGAATCAGTTGGAGAATGTCGCCGATACTTTCGTTCGGGCACAGCACATACGCCTTCACGATGGGCTCCCGGATCTCGTCGATAATGCTCGGATCGGGAAGGTGCGCCGGGTTGTCTACAAGCAGCGTTTCCCGGCGCGTAGTCAGGATCTCGTAGATGACGCTCGGAGAGGTCGCAATGATGTCCATGTCATATTCGCGACGGAGCCGTTCCTGGATGATCTCCATGTGAAGGAGTCCAAGGAAACCGCAGCGGAACCCGAAGCCGAGCGCGACGGAACTTTCCGGCTGATAGACGAAAGCGGAATCGTTCAGGCGCAGCTTGCTGATCGCCGTCTTCAGATGCTCGAAATCGGCAGTGTTGATCGGGTAAATGCCGCTGAAAACCATCGGATGAATCTCCTGAAAACCAGGGAGCGGCTCGCGCGCCGGATTTCGTTGATCCGTGATGGTGTCGCCTATTTTGATGTCAGCCGTGGTCTTAATGTTGGCGATGAAGTAGCCGACATCGCCGGCGTGAAGCCGAGGCTGCGGATACATCTTCGGCGTAAATACACCCACTTCCTTGATCTCGTGTCGCGAGTCGTTGTTCATCATGCGCACCGCCTGGTCCGCCTCGATTTTACCGGAAAAGACACGCACGTACGCGACGACGCCGCGGTAAACGTCGAAGACTGAATCGAAAACCAGCGCGCGCAGCGTATCGTCGGCCGGTTTCACCGGCGCTGGAATGCGCTGGATTACGGCTTCGAGGATTTCCTCGATTCCAATGCCCATTTTCGCGCTGCATTCGATCGCTTCCTCGGCTGGAATTTGCAAGATCTCCTCGATCTGTCGGTGCACCGCGGGGATGTCGGCATTCGGCAGATCGATCTTGTTAATCACAGGCACGATCGTGAGCCCTTGCTTATGCGCGAGATGCACATTCGCCACTGTCTGAGCTTCGACACCTTGCGCGGCATCCACGATAAGAAGGGCGCCTTCGCATGCAGCGAGCGAACGCGACACTTCGTAGGCGAAATCGACGTGGCCGGGAGTGTCGAGCAGGTTCAATCGATATTCCTGACCGGCCTTGCTCGTGTAGCGCATCGCCACCGGATGCGCCTTGATCGTGATACCGCGTTCACGTTCTAAATCCATCGAATCAAGGAGTTGATCCTGACGGTCCCTTTCGTGAATCGTACCGGTGCGCTCCAGTAAACGATCCGAGAGCGTGGTCTTGCCGTGATCGATGTGCGCGATGATGCAGAAGTTTCGAGTGAACGCGATCGACATGAAGCGCTGCACTATGCGGGGCCGACCATCGGTGGTCAATTGAGCCGCCCGACAGGATGGGGTCGTGAAGCTGATTGCTGCCCTGCGATGTGTCTGTTAAAATTGCAACGATGGCGGAGACGAGTGAAATGCAGTCCGATGGAGCCAGCGTTCGTCACGGCAATTTTGTGAATGCCTCGCCGTTCCCACGTCGCAAAATGGCGAGGGATAGCGGACGCACGGCTGTTCTTGCCGGCGCGCTCCTTGCAATTCTCGCGTTCATGGCAAGCATGTTCGCGCTGCTCCTTATCCGCGCGCCGAGTGCGTAGGTCGCGGTCAATTGCGACGTACGCCCCATGACGGAAGAAAACGCACGCCTTCTCCTTTTCGATATCGACGGCACGCTGGTCAGCACCGGCGGCGCCGGAGTTTATGCGCTCCGGCAGGCCCTGACAGAGCGATTTGGAGTGAACGACGATCTGCGCAACATCGAGATTGCCGGGATGACGGATTCAGGCATCGTCGCCAATATCTTGAAGAAGCACAAAATTCCCGGCACGCAGGAAAACATTACGGCCTTTCTCGAGATGTATGTGGACTTGCTGGAGCTCGAATTACCGCGCCGGCGGGGAACCTTGCTGCCCGGCATCCTTCCCTTGTTGAAAAAACTAAAGTCGCGGCAGCATCTCGTGCTCGGCCTTCTTACTGGCAACCTGCGGCGCGGGGCACAGCTAAAACTGGAACACTACGGCGTCTGGCAATTCTTTGAGTTTGGCGCGTTCGCTGACGATCACCACGATAGAAATGAGCTTGGCGCCTTCGCCCGCGCCCGCGCGCGCGAAAAACATGGGCGGGAATTCGCCGCCGCGAGGATCGACGTGATCGGCGACACACCTCGCGACATTGCGTGCGGAAAAGCATTTGGCGCGCGGACGATTGCGGTTGCGACGGGATCGTGGCCGCGCGAAAAGCTCGCGGAACACGAGCCGGATTTCGTTTTCGATGATCTTCGGAACATCGAGAATGTGATCTCAACCCTCGGCTGGTGATTCGATTGACGATTTGCGGTTGAGTGACATCTTCACCCGAGCCCGCCCATGACACTACCTGATGCACCTAACATCCTTCCGCTCGAGGGTGAAATCGATCTTCACGTTTCGCCGCAGGTGGCAGCGTCGCTTGCCGGCATGGTTGAGCAGAAGCCAAAACGCCTCGTGGTCGATCTTTCGCGCGTGACCTACATCGACAGCTCAGGCCTGGCCGTGCTGATCGAAGCGATGCAGAATGTTGAAGCGTACGGCGGGAAATTCCTGCTCGCGGGATTGCAGGAGAACGTCCGCCCGATTTTCGAAATGGCGCGGCTCGACCAGGTTTTTGTCATCTTTCCTCATGTCGACTCTGCGCTCGCAGCCCCTTGAATCAAAACGTCGAGTGTTTCGGCGATGTTGCGGCTCATATCGAATTGCGCGGCCAGCGTAATGTTCCGCTGACGTGCTTCCTGGCGGCGCGCCGCGTTTGACCAAAATCGCAGCGCCTCACGCAACGTGGGGCCGTTCCGCGGATCGCTGATAATACTACCGTGGAGGCCATCCTCGATAATTTCCGAAAAGCCGTTGCTAATCGTGGTGATTACAGGCAGTCCGACCGCAAGCGCTTCGAGACATGCGTTCGAAAACGGATCGTAGATTGTGGGTAGCAGAAAAATATCTGCGGCACCGTAAAGCCATGCCGGATCCGGCACGACGCCGAGAAACTGTGTGACGCGCGAACGAAAATTACGTTCTCGTCCGCGGCCAGCCACGAGCAGTCGCATATTGCCACCGCACCCTTCCACGGCCTCAATCGCATAAGACAATCCTTTTCTCTCCCACCCGGAGCCGACGAAGAGCACAGCAATGTCTTCGTCGCGAAGCCCGAGATTCAGCCGGGAGCGGTCGCGTTCACCTTGCGCATTCCGCAGCTCTGCGAGCGGAACTCCGTTGTAGATGACACTGATCTTATCTGAGGGATATCCGTAGAAGCGAACGATCTCGTCCTTCACCATGCGCGAATTCGCGATTACTCGGCCTGCCCCCCTTTTTGCGAACAAGGATTTTTCCAGACGAACCGCCGCGCGATTCTTTGCATTGAAGGAGCGCACGATTTTCTGAAAAGCCGGTTCATGCGCGCCACGCCGTTCGAGCCAGGCGCGATGCACTCCGTCGCCGGCCCGGTAGACATCGCATTGCCAGACACGCTCCAGGCTCAGCATTACATCCGAGTCGGCCGTCGGTTGCAGACGTGCGAACTCGTTGGCGAAACTAATCGGCGACGCGCCATTAAGTCGCGTGATCGGTCCGAACGGCCACTCGTTAGGCGGCCAATTGCCCGTTGTGACAAGTCGCGCTGCGTGCCCACGCTCAACAACCCCGCGTGCGAGCCTTTTCAGGTACGCCTCGGCGCCCCCGCTTGAAGAAAAACCGCGGCGCGCGAAGCCAATCGTGAGGTGTTCTGCGGTCATCTCGTAGGCGGTCTGTGTAGCGCGGACTTCCCCTTTACTTGCCCGCAATTGCCACAATACTTGTTAGCCGATGGTGGGTGAAACCTTAAACGCCTCTCCTCCAACGCGGACCGCTGCGCGTGAAATGCCCGGTCTACCGAAACAACTGCTGTATTCGATCTTCGCGCGAATCGGCGGTTCAGGCCTCGATACCGACGCGTTCGAAACACTGCGCGCTGCCCACCGTGGCGGGTTTCTCGGCAAAGCCGTCGCCTACGACAATAGACAAAAAGAAATTCCGGCGCGCTTTATTCATTCGCTGCGCTGGCACCCCGTGCGGCTCATATCGTTCGTGGAGCGGCGCTACTATTATGGTGCAAAGAAGAAGTATCTTGATTGGATTGCATCGCGGCATCTTGCGACCGGCCGCTATGACCTGTTCCATAGCTGGTCCGGCGATTGCCTGCAATCGCTCCGCCAGGCCCGCCGGCAGGGAATTCCCTCGATTGTCGAAATTCCAACGTGGCATCGCGATCGTGGCAAGCTGATACCGAACCGGTCGCAGCCCACCCCGCGCGGTGCCCGTTCCGCTCTCCCTTCCTACAAACGATGGGAGACTTGGAAACAAAGCTGGCTGCTGAACCGCGACCGCTTCATCGAAGAATACGATCTCGCGGACTTGATCCTCGTCCTTTCACAGAAAGCTGCGGACACCTTTCGCGTGCAAGGGTTCCCGGAAGAAAAACTTTTCTATCTGCCGCGCGGTGCCGACGTGGACCGTTTTTTACCCGGTAAACGCCCGCCGGTCTTTCGCGCAATTTTTTCCGGTGCGCTGATCGAACGGAAGGGAGTTCATCACCTGCTGGAAGCGTGGAAACGGCTCGACCTTAAAGAGGCGGAACTGTGGCTCGTCGGTTCGGTGCATGACGAGATGAAGCCGCACTTAAAGCGCTACTGGCGCGATAACATAAAGCTCGTGGGATTCGTCCCGCAGCCTGAGAACTATCTCAGGCAGGCGACCGTGCACATCTTCCCTTCGCAGTGTGAGGGAAGCGCGAAGGTCACCTACGAAGCGGCAGCGTGCGGTTTACCGCAAATCACGACGCGCGAGGCCGGCGACGTAGTGCAGAATAATGTGGAAGGTTTGATCGTTCCGCCTGCGAATGTGGAGGCGCTCGCCGCCGCCATCTCGTTTTTGTATCATCATCCCGAAGTTGTCGAGCGAATGAGCGTCGCGGCGAGGCGACGTGTCGTAGAGAATTTCACGTGGGACCATTTTCGAGGTCGACTCCTGAACGCGTACAGTTGCGCGATGGAGATGAAGGCTTAAGCCTTCGCTCCTGCTCATGCTCTTGATCCTACTTTGATCGCCGCTGGCCCACTAGAAGAAGGAGCAAGCTTACAAACAGGAGCAGGATGAATGAATATTCTGCTCATCCAACTCAAGCGCATCGGCGATCTGATCCTGACAACGCCAGCTATCGGCGCGGTCCGGCAGCAGTTTCCGCACGCCTCGATCACGCTTGTCGTTTCCCCTGCATGCGAGGAACTTCTGCCGGCGATCACCGGCGTTGATCGGACGCTTGTCGTGCGAGGCACAGCGACTGATGTGCTCCCGTGGTTCGCCATTCTGCTGCGGCGCTTTGATTACTGTTTCGACTTTACGCGGACTGACCGCTCTGCGTTTCTGACTTTTCTCTCTCACGCACAGAAGCGAATCACCGCGGATCATGTAAAGCTCAGATCAAAAATTCGCGCGCGCAGCTACAGCCAGCTCGTTCCCTGCTCCGTGCGGCTTTTGCACACGATCGATTATCACCTCGCGCTGCTCGCGCCGCTCGGCGTCGACGATGTTCAACCTGATATTTGTTTGCACCTTCCGGAAGTGGCACGCCGCAACGCCGAGAATTTGCTCGCGGCCACCGGACTTGAGGGGGAGTTTATCGTTATCCATCCCGGGTCCGCGCGCCCTGAAAAATTCTGGAAAGCCGGACGCTGGGGCGAAGTGATAAACCATTTCGCGCTTGAACGCGGGCTGAAATGCGTGCTCACAGGCGGCCCATCCGCGAGAGAGCAGGCCCACATAGCTGACATCAAACGCTGCATAACCTCGGAGGTCGCGGACCTCTCTGGCCGAACCGACCTGCTCACGCTCGCCGCGATTGTCGCCCGATCCTCACTGCTCGCAACAGTCGATTCGGCGCCGATGCATTTTGCTGCCGCATGCGGAACACCGCAGGTTGTGCTTTTCGGGCCGACAAACCCCTTCCAGTGGAGACCGCAGGCATCGCCCGCGATTATTTTGCAAGGCGATTCGGGTGGCCCCGTTACCGCATTCAACCCGAAGCTAGCTGCGGTTTCCATGAACCAAATCTCGACGGCCGCGGTAATTAATGCTATGGAAGCCCTGCTGTCGGCTCCGGCGGCCCCCGTGTTATGAGTGAAGCTAAAGCCATACCCCGCAAACCCACTTTCTGGGAGACGGTTCGCATCGCGTGGCGGCCCTACAAGCGTCTTTACTCTTACGTCGGTCCTTACAAATTCCGTTTCGCGCTCGGTCTCGGATTCGGATTCGCTTTCGGCGTCATCAATTCCATGTTCCCGCTCGTTATCGGGCAGGTAACCAGTTTCGTGTTTCATGGCGCGGCGCCAAATCCACAGGCGCTTGTCGGCCATGCGAACATGCTGAACTCCGGACCGAAGATCAATTCCATCGTCTGGATCTGCCTCGCGATTCCGCTCGTCATGACCGCGCGCAGTCTCTGCTCGTTTGGCAACGCCTATAACATGCAATGGGTCAGCAATCGCGTTCTCACCGACATTCGCGACCAGCTCTTTGGCAAAATGGTGCGGCACTCGATGGACTTCTTCAACAAGATGCGTTCGGGCTTTCTCATGTCGCGCATCACGAACGACACGCGTGGCATGCAGATGGCGCTGTCGAGCGTCAGCAGCGATCTATTCAAGCAGCCGATCGCTATTATCGGCGGAATCGGCGTGCTGCTTTACATCGACTGGAAGTTCACGATCGCGACACTGGTACTTTTTCCGATCTGCATCATTCCCATTTCGATGTACGGGAAAAAAGCGCGACGCGCCGTCAAGTTCGAGCAAGAGGACTTGGGTCAGATGGTCGTGACGATGCAGGAGACGTTCGGTGGCATTCGCGTTATCAAGTCGTTCGCGCGCGAAGAACATCAGGAAGCCTCCTTTCAGAAGAGCAATCGGATAGTGTTCGAGAACATGATGCGCATCACCAAGGCGATGGAAGCGATCGGCCCCCTCGTCGAGACGATCGCTGCTTTCGGCGTTGGCATCGCAATTCTGTATGTCTATACGGCGAACCTGAGTGCGTCGCGCTTCTTCGGCCTCATTTCGGGAATTTTCCTGCTCTACGATCCAATCAAAACCCTAAGCCGTATGCACGTCGTGCTGCAGCGGTCGATCCAGTGCACGACGGAAATCTTCAACATTCTCGACTCCGAGCCGAGCGTGAAAGACGCACCTAATGCGACAGTGTTGCCGGGCTGCGAAGGATTGATCGAATTTGAAAACGTCGCGTTCCGTTACGCCGGGGGCGTGACCGACGCAGTCAGTCATCTCAACCTGCGGGTCGAGCCAGGAAAAAGCTACGCGCTCGTCGGCGCGAGCGGCGCCGGTAAGAGTACGATTCTCTCGCTCATCCTTCGTCTTTACGATCCGGCCAAGGGCTGCGTCCGGCTGGATGGTCACGATCTTCGCGCCATTACGCAGAAATCGTTGCGCGAACAGATCGGCCTGGTCTCACAAGAGACGGTTTTATTTCACGACACCATCTTCAAAAATATCCAGTTCGGCCGGCTCGATGCGACGCCGGAGGAAGTTTACGCCGCGGCGCAGACCGCCTTCGCCCATGAGTTCATTGTCGCTCAGCCACAAGGTTACGAGACGGTCATCGGCGATAAAGGGTCCCTCCTTTCCGGCGGGCAACAACAGCGGCTCGCGATCGCGCGGGCTCTCTTGAAAAATGCGCCGATCCTATTGCTGGACGAGGCGACATCCGCGCTCGACTCGGAATCAGAGAAGCAGATTCAGCGCGCGCTCGAGACTCTGGCGCAGGGCCGCACAGTGATTGCTATCGCGCATCGGCTTTCGACGATCTTGTCCGCGGATCAAATTGTGGTCATGGACCAGGGCCACATCAAGGAAATCGGCAGTCACCGCGAATTGCTCGATCATTCAGGCTATTACCGACGACTTTACGACATGCAGTTCCACCGCGATCACGAGGAGCCGAGCTCGCCCGAAGCGGAACTTCTCGTCGAAGCGCTCAGCTAATCAGCGACGGCGCGAGGCAACTGTGCCTTCACTTCGATCAATCGCGTTCCCCGAGGACGTTCCGGCAGCATCACCCAGGAGCGACAGCCACGATACGATTGCTGGTCCGCTAAAATCCACGTCGGTTCGAGTCGGAAGACGCGCACGAACGCGACGTGCAGCTCCGGCGTCTTGCCATACTCGAATCGTTCTCGCACGCAGTCGCGCGTCAGCACGTGCAGTGGCTCCAGCGCTTCGACCTCTTTCCAGGACTTGATGACCTTTGCATCCTGGACTTCAGCGAAATAGCGCAGCTCGATTTCGTCGCGGCGATCGGGCAACGTCGCTCCTGGAACTCGCGTCTTTGCGAGTTGCTCGTGGAAGAACGTCGGGAAGAGGAAAAATCCCGCGTGCCGAAACGCAAAGCCCGCACGGCCCTCAGCGATGCCGCCTTTACGCAAAATGACTCTCTGTTCGCCGCGCCCTAATGCCTCGCAGACGACCGCCCACTCCTTGAAACCGACGCTTTCCATTTCGGGTCGCCCAAACTAGCCTGCCGGCGATGGCGTTCAAGATCGACCTCCACACGCATTCGTTCTATTCGGGCGACGGCGTTTCCAGTCCAGAGGACAACATTGCCTCGGCGCGTGAAAAAGGACTGCACGGGATCGCTATTACAGATCACAATACGTGCGACTGCGTCAGCTACATGCTCGAGAGCGGATTGATGCGGGAGGATGGAAAACCGGTTGATGGTTTCCTGATTATTCCCGGCGTCGAGGTCACGACTGCAGAAGGCCATCTTCTCTGCATCGGCGCGACGCTGCCCTATTTGAAGGGCAAACCCGCCCTCGAAGTTTGCGAGATCATTCACGAACGCGGGGGCCTCGCGATCCCGCCGCATCCCTACGATCTTTTTCGCGCCGGCATTCGATTTCCGGTGCTCGAGACGCTGCCGATCGACGCCCTCGAGGTCTTTAACGCGGCAACAACATTTCGCCGCTATAACCGCTACGCTTTCAAATACGCCCAGGCACGCGGCCTGCCAATGACTGCATCGAGCGATGCGCACCATTCGGATGCGGTCGGCACAGCCTACACAATATTAAATACTGACGACTTCTCCGTTGCCGGAGTTCTCGCGCAACTTCGGAAGAGCAATGAATTGAACCAGCAATATCTAACGCCGCAGGAGAGCATGCGTAAAACGTGGAACAATTGGATGCGCCTCCGTCGTCGGAAAAAACTGGCGGATCCGGCAAAGGCTGAGAACGGCGACACGCCGCATTAGACGACAGCAGGCGCGCCGAGTTGCGTTAGCGCTTGTTCAAACCAGCTGCGCAGGCGACATTCCGCATTATGGGAATGTTTCAAAATCTACTCAGCAAAATATTTAGCCACGCACCGCAAACCGCATCATCCGCTCCCGCGAGTTCCACGGGGGGCGCCGCAGGGACCGCGGGTGCTCCGAATGCGCCGGCTCAACCCGCTTCACAAGTCGACGTCGCAGCGATTCTCGATGGGCTTGCCGCCAAGAATTCGGAGAAACTGGATTGGAAGCATTCCATCGTGGATCTAATGAAACTTGTTGGAATGGACAGCAGCCTCTCCGCTCGCAAAGAGCTCGCTGCCGACCTGCATTACACAGGCGACACGAATGACTCAGCCAGCATGAACATCTGGCTGCATAAAGAAGTATTAAAGAAGATCGCCGAGAACGGCGGCAAAGTTCCGCAGAGCTTGCTCAGCTAGCGCACCGACGCTTCCTCTTCCCCTTTCAGGGGAGATTATAGGCTTGGGAACGGACGTCGCGAACACGGCGTCCGCTACCCGACTACTTCGAGAGCAATTTGTGGAGCGCTCCCGCGTCCGTGACAGGGGCTTGGCAGGTGAAGTTTTCGCACACGTAGGCTGTCGCTTTGCCGTCGACCTGCGTCATCGCGCGCACTGCCTCCAGTTTTTCATCGAGATACGAGCGATCCGCACCGTCACTCGCAACGATCAGAATCTTATTGGGCAGGAAATGGCGATGCACCTCGCGCAGCATGGTCCGCGCGTCTTCCGTGTTCGCGTCGCCCGCGATAATAATCTGGCGCGGTCTCGTAAGGCTGTAATCCAGCGCAACGAGCATCTGCGGCATCGCGCTGGCGAATCGTGAAATCTGTGGTGCGAATGCAGCGATCGTTTTTTCGGCGCGTTCGTGCGCTGCGTGGTCGTCGCGAAATTGCGCGAGCCGCAAAAGATTCAGCGCGGCAACTGAGCTCGCCGCGGGCTCCGCGCTATCATTATCTTCCTTCATGCGCAGAAGGATGCTCGGATCCTTGCCGCTCACGTTAAAGTAACCGCCGTTTCGCTCGTCGACGAAAAGCGCATCCTGCGTCTTCTGCAATTCAATCGCAAACTTCAGCCAGCGCGTCTCGAATGAGGCTTCATAAAGATCAATAAGGCCTTGAATGACGAACGCGTAGTCGTCGGCAAACGCTTCAACCTCGCTCCGACTACCGCGAAAACTGCGTGCCAGTGTTTTGCGTGATTCATCATAAAGCTGCGCTTGAATGAATTCCGCTGCGCGTATCGCCTGTTCGAGGTAACGCCTGTCATCGAGGACCTGCGCGCCGCGCGCGTAGGCAGAGATCATCAGTCCGTTCCAAGCCGTGATAATCTTGTCGTCGAGATGCGGCCGCGGACGTTTCCCGCGAATCGCGAGCAGCGTGGCCCGCGCGTCATGAAGGGCTTTCTGAACTTCCGCTTCGGTCTTCCGGAAGTGCTTCGTCGTTTCGGCGAGCGTGTGCCGTCCAATGAGAATGTTTTTTCCGGTGAATTCGCCGTGAGGATCGCTGCCCGCTGGCGCATTTCCGTTCTCTTCAACGCCATAGTGAAAATTAACCAACTCGGCAGCCGCACCGAGCGCGGAGTTGATTTCCTTTTTTGACCAGACGTAGAAGGCGCCTTCGCTTTTCTTGTGGCCCGGCGCGCCAGGAATTTCGCTGTCCGCATCTTCGGCAGAGAAAAATCCGCCCTCTTTCGATGTCATATCGCGCGCGACGTAGTCGAGCGTGTCGCGCGCGATTTTCTCAAAGGCAGGGTCTTGGCTGATCTGGAAGGCATCGAGGTAGGCATTGGCGAGCTGGGCTTGATCGTAGAGCATCTTTTCGAAATGCGGCACGTGCCAGTAGGTATCGACGGAGTAACGATGAAATCCGCCGCCGAGATGATCATGCATCCCGCCCGCGGCCATTTTTCGGAGCGTGAAAAGGCCCATCTCCAAGGCGTGCTTCCCGCTCTCCGAATCCTTGTTTCGCGCGAAAAATCGGAAGAGAAAGTTGAACGTGACGGGCCGCGGAAATTTCGGCGCAGCGCCGAATCCGCCCTCATGCGCATCGTAGCTCCGCGCGATCTGTTGATACGCGGCCTCAAGCGCTTCCGCGCCTAATCGCGACACTGCTCCAGCGTCTCCGCTTCGTTCCGCCTCGCTCAACGCGGCGACGATTTTTGTCCCCTGCTCTGCGATTTTTTCGTGATCCTGCTTCCACGCTGCGGCAATGCGTTCCAACACCTTCACGAATCCCGGCTGACCGTAGCGGTCCTCCGGCGGGAAATACGTTCCGCCGACGAACGGTTTGAGTTCAGGCGT
>JBDUAZ010000130.1:0-7585 GCA_040004385.1 Chthoniobacterales bacterium
AGGGGTTGCCGCATTCGTCGTAGTAATAGTGGTGATGGTCGTAGTGAACGACGTCACCGTAATACCCGTGATCAACCTCTGTGACGCCATCTTCGTAGTCGTGAGCCAAGGCGTTTGAGACGCCGAAGAGACCGAGGGCGCAAACCAAGCTTAAGATTACTCGTTTCATACGAATATAGACTATTCCTTTGACCTCTATATTCAATCGCTTTTCCTGAAATGTTGGCAACGGAGGGGATCTCTAAAATGTTGTTTTAGAGGCTTTCTTTCCCGCCTGCGCCGGGCGGGAGACATAACCCTTCGACAAGTTGGAATGTCACGATTGGCCGAAAGTGTTGCCTTTAGCTTTCTCTTCTCCTCCATCGTGCGCTAAACCCCACATACATCCCTTCAGATGTGGCAGTGTGTTCCTTTCCCCAAAGTCTCCCTCGGCGAAAGTTCAAGTTCTTGCATCCCTACCGGAGACAACTTGGAATCAGATCTTGCGTGAGTCGTAAGCCCACTGAAGCAGAGCCTGTCTCTGTCGGCGTCGGCATGTGCAGTCACCAGCCGAACAATTCTTTCTTACCTGTGCAACATGTCTGCGGAAAGCGCGCCAGCGTCTAATCTGTCGTTGATCATCCTGGCAGCGCCGGCCGAAATAGTATCGGCAATACCACTGGAACCAGCCGCGAGGGTCTTCACGGTAGAGCCAGCCCTTCTCTCGCCAAACTTTGAGCGGCTGCGACGCATCGACTCCGAAGTAGTTTAGCGCTGGATTGCGGGAGCGAGGCGATAGCTTCGCACGGGCAAACCAGGCGGCGGGGAACTCGTCCCGGCAGTCGGTCAGATATCGCCCGCCGAAAACGCCGAGCTGTAGCATTTGCTTCGGCGTTACCTCTGGTCGGAAGTCATTCGCGAAATCTTTACCACACGGTTTCGTCAGATCATAGACGTAACCGGTCTGCATGAGATCGTTAACCTCTACCGCGACCGGTTTCATTATAAGGTCGGAGTAGCAACCGCATATTGCCGGCCCTTCCATTCCGAGGGTTTGCCAAGGAAATGTCGGAAGAAGGCGTGCCATTGAATCCCAAGAAGCGCGAGGATCCCTACGGGATGAAGCAGCGCGCTACCTAACGACTGCTCGAACCGACGGATGGAAAGGAAGCGTGGCAACAAGGCAAGTGCAGCCGCGCAGATTGCTACGAGAAGGGCGGCCCACGGAATCAACCCGGCAAAAGCAAGGAGGACGAACGGCAAAACTTGTCCGCCGAACAGAATAATTGACATGGGCAGAATCGTTTTCGGAGCGCCGAGTCCTTCCGTCGCGTTTTTGCTTAATCCACGCCAGACCTGTGCGTTCGTCCGGTACATTCGGCATGTGGCGAGATCGGTTGTGTCGAACAAATCGGTGCGGAATCCCGCCATACGGAACGCTCGTGGCAGCTTTAGGCCGTCGTGCATTTCGGTTCGGAATCCGGCATGCCCGCCTGAAGCGAAATAGGCATCGCGTTGCGCCACGAGAAGTTGGCCACAACCAGCTGAGCAGGCCGCCGAAGAATCGCGCCGGCGCATGATTGCGAGCGGCAAAAAGCCGAGTAGCACGAAGTGGATCAGGGGAAGCAGGAGATGATCGGAGAAGGTTCCGAGCTCCTGGCGTGGCACACCGCTCACAAGATGAGCATCGCTCTCCTGCACAAAGTCGGCGATGCGAACGAGAGCGTCCGGGGCGAGGCGCACATCGGCGTCGAGGAACACGAGCAGCGGATTACGCGCATGATTCGCAAGAACGTGACAGGCGTGTTGCTTGCCGCACCAACGGGCAGGGAGCGGCGGCGCTGATACGAGACGTACGCGCGAGTCGCGTTGACTAAACTCTGCGACGATCTCCGCGGTCGCGTCAGCCGAGTCGTCATCGAGCACAATCACTTCGAAATCGATCGCGCTGTTCGCCAGCGCGGCTTCTAGAGTGGCACGGATGTTTTGCTCTTCGTCGCGTGCGGGAATTAGAACTGACACGGCAGGTTGATCGCGCTTTGCCCGCGCGCTTAATGGCCGATAAAGACGCAAGTTCACGATGAATAGCGCGCAGGGTACGGCGGCGAGCGCAAAAGAGATGAACGCGAGAATATTCCAGATCATTTCGCTCCGTGCTCCCGAATGAACTTTTCGCCACTGAGCTTCGCTTTCGCTGCTCGGTAGCAATCGTAAATTCCTCCCTGGCCAGCGCCACCGCGGAGGATGACTCGGAAATCATTTGGATGGCGACGTTTCGATTCGGCGGCGAGTGCGTCCTGCACTGACTCGAGCTTTTGTTCGAACAGAAGCGTCCAGCTTTCCGCATCGCGTGCGTCGTTTGTGGAGATCGGTTCGCCAAAGCGCACCAGGATCTCTGGAAGCCGTTCCTCCCAATAGACGAACTCGGATGCCATCGGCAGAAATACTGCGCCTTGAACTCGCGCCCCGAGATGTCCCAAGCCCGTTTCGAAACGGACCGGGCGTTCGCGTGAATCAGCGAAGCGACCCTGCGGCGTCAGCGCGAGAATGTGGCCCGGCTGACGCAGAATGTTCTCCGCTGTCCTTAGGAATTGGATCGCGCCGCGACCAGTCTTTTGCTCAACACCAAAGAATCCGAGCCGGCTGAGGATCTTGTATCGCGTTAATGCCTTAGCATCGATCGGGGAAAATGCGCGCTGCGATGGGAAAAAATCGGCCTTCAACGCCAGCCAGAGCAGCGGATCCCACCACGAAGCATGATTCGAAAAAATTACGAGTGGTGAATCGCAACCGCTCGGCGGGAGACCGGCGAGCGAAACGCGCAGGGAATGAAAATGTCGCCGGAGATATCGTTGTGAGTACCACGTAAACCAGCGGAGAAGAATTGGCGACGCCACAGAAAGTTTCTCGCGTTCATCGTCGATCTCACGGGCAGAGATTCCTGGGACGATAGCAGATCGAATTTGCATTTCTAGGCGACTGCCATGTCAGGTTCGATGAGGCAATTCGCCGAGTTTTTCTCGACCACGCCGTCCTGATCCAATGCATCCGCCGCAATCCACCCACTCATCATTACCATCGGCATTCCGGGACCCGGATGCGCGGCACCGCCGGCGAGATAGAGGCCGCGCAAATCCGGCGAACGGTTCCCCGGCTTGAACGCGCCGAGGAATCGCCCATGGCTCGCGAGACCGTAAATCGCGCCATTCAAAACACGGTAGCGATCGTGAATATCCTGCGGCGTCAGCGCGCTTTCGAAAACGATCCGCTCTTCGATGTCCGGCATTCCACCGGTCCGTTTGAGTTTATCAAGAATCACCTTGCGATAGATTGGAAACACCTTTTTCCAGTCGTGATGCGGCCGCAGATACGGCGTATGAACCAGAACGTAAAGCGCCTCACCGCCAGCAGGCGCGACGGCTGATTCGGTGCAACTCGTAGCGGCCAAGTAGCAGGTCGGGTCGGGAGCAGGCTCGCCTTTCTTATAAATCCAGTCGAACTCCTCATGGGGATCTCGGCTGAAGACAAAATCGTGATGCGCGAGATGTTCGTATCGTTTGCTCAATCCGAGATACAGAACGACGCCCGAGCATGCTGGCTCGTAACACCGACGTTTCTCGAATGTTTTTGCGACCCGACCGTTGATGAGATCGCGGTGCGTCCGCACGGCATCGCAATTTGAAACCAATGCAGCGAGTGCGATTTCTTCACCTGTGTTTGTACGAACGCCCGTCACCGACCCAGCGTCTGTCAGAATTTTTTCGATCCCAGTTTGTTTGCGAATCTCGACGCCGAGCTCCTCTGCGAGCCTCGTCAACGCGCGCGGCACCGCGCCTGTTCCACCGATCGGATACCAAATCCCTTCGTCCGTCTGCATGTGCGCGATGCCGCACAAAACAGCCGGCGATCCGTAAGGCGACGAGCCGACATATTGCGTGAAATGATCCATCATCTGCGCGACGCGCGGATCAGGGGTGTGCGAGCGGACGACGCCCGCGACGCTGCGGCCCATCTTCATCGTCATGACGTCGCGGAGCATCTTCGGATCGAACGACGCCTTCAAATCGAACATGTCGCGCAGGCCACCGATCGGTTTGTAAAAGAAGAACCGCTCGGAGATCTCGCTTAACTTTTTCGACAGCTTCGCAAAAGTTTTATAGCCCGCGCCGGATCCATTATCGGGGGAGAACGTGTCGAGCTTCGCCGCCATTGCGTCGACGTTTTGCACGAGATCGAGCTGCGAGCCGTCGTCGAAAAAACAGCGCCACTGCGGATCCAGCCTAACGAGTTCAACATAATCCTCCAAGCGTCGGCCGGCTTCAGAGAAGATGCGGCGAAGGACCGATGGCAGGGTGACGATCGTCGGGCCCATGTCGAACCGGAAACCGTCTTGCTCGAGCACGGCTGCTTTCCCACCGAGCCAATCGTTGCGCTCGAAAAGTGTGACGCGATATCCGCGCGCTGCCAGAACGCAAGCTGCCGCAAGACCGCCAAGCCCCGAGCCAATAACTCCGATGGGATCGCTGGGTTGTTTTTTCATATGCGATCCGGTCTTGCCTGCCGGCGCCTCAACGAGCGAGCGATCTTGACTAGCGCAGCCAACCGGTTCCCCCACCCTCGCCCATGTGCTGCCCGAATGTAGGCGGCGAACATTTCCGAATCACCGAGCTGCGGCTCATCGAAATGCCGGCGCGATTTACCCCGCCGGATGCTGACCACTTTCGGTATGGTCAACTCGAGCAAACCCTCTGCTCCACGCGTGGAGCCGAAGCCGCTTCGTTTACGGCCACCGAACGGCAGTCGCGGATCGGCGGTCGGGACGATGAGGTCGTTAATGATCACAACTCCTGCGTGGATCTGCGCGGCAAGCGCCTGAGACGCGACTTCGTCACGACTAAAAATAGTCGCGCCTAACGAGTACGGACATTGCGAGGAGAACGCGAGCGCCTCGGTATCATCAGCTACTGAAATAAGCGAAAGCACCGGCGCAAAAATATCTTCGCGGACGATCTGCATCGACGGCGCAACGCCGCTTAAAATAATCGGAACGGAAAGAGCTCGACCGTCTGATGGAATGCTGCCCCTTACTAAGTCGGCGCCCGCGACGAGCGCGTCGATTACGCATCTCGTCAGGAGGGGATTAACAATCGGTGAGCGTTCCAGCGCGGCCGATCTCAGTCGCGCTTCGAGTTCCGGTGCGAGGTCGCGATGCACAAAGACGCGGCGAGGTGCAATGCATGTCGCGCCTTTGTTTAGGCGCAGGCCAAAGCAAAGCGCGCGCACGACCAAATCGAGATCCGCGTCGGCACGAACAAAGACTGCATCGCAACCCGATAGCTCGACCGTCGCGGGCGTGAGCGCTTTCGCGCACATCGCGAGAACGGTTTCACCCGTGCTTGCGCTACCTGTGAAAATGACTTTGTCGACGCCGAGCGCAATCGCAGACTCGGCAGCAATCGGGACTTCGGGCAGGATGTAAACGAGGTCCCGCGGCATCCCGGCTCGATGTAGGATTTCGACCACTGTTTGCGCCGCGCGCGATCCGCCGTCGCCTGGTTTGATAAGAACTGCATTACCCGCACAGATCGCTTGGATGGCGTGAACCGCCGGCAAAAAAAGCGGATAGTTGCCTGGACCGATAACGAGAACCACGCCGTGCGGTTCGCGGCGGATTTCGCTTTGCAGCCCACCTAACCAAAGCGGGCGACCACGCGATCCAGCTTTCCGCGGTCGCAAAATTCGTTTGCCCTCACGTTCAAGGAAACGACAGGCTTCCACGAGCGGAAGAACTTCCGCGGTCAGAATCTCCGCCAGCGGACGTTGCCGCAAATCGTTGGCTGCTTCAGCCAGCGATGCTGCTTCTTCCGCGATGAGAAATCGCGCACGCCGGATGATTTTCAACCGCTGAGGGAGCCGCCGCGCCGCCCAGTCGCGTTGACCGATCCGCGCTGACACGAGCGCCTGCTGAATTGTTGCGCGCATCGAATCGGTGTTTCCATCTTCGACCGCCAGATCCACGAAAGGAACGACCACGTTCATGCAAAGGTTGGTTCGGTATGACGTTCGGCCCGCGATGTTTTTTGAATGTCTGGCATCGACGCGCAAACATTCCAATCCACGTCAATCCCTAAGTCCTCGAGCAACAGACGCGAACTAATTCGAGCGCTTTCGAAGATGACCGGTAACCCGCTGCCGGGATGCGTGCCGCCGCCGACTAGATACATGCCGTCCAAATCTTCAAATCGGTTATGGGGTCGCAGATGCAACATCTGGTCGAGCGTGTGCGCGAGGTTAAAGGTGGCACCACGGTAAACTTCATAACGCGTGTCCCAATCCGCCGGGGTGATGACACGCTCGTAACGGATGCGCGATTCGACATCGCTAAAGCCCAGTTTCGCGATTTGTTTCAACATCAAATCGCGGAATCGAGCGCGCTCCTTCGTCCAGTCAACGTTCGCATGTTGGTGGGTGACGGGAGCAAGAATGTAGAGCGCACTATGCCCTTTCGGAGCGAGTGTCGGATCGGTGACGCTGGCGTTCTGAACGTAACAAGAAGGATCGTCGCTCAACACATGCTGATCCTCTATTTCAGCGAGGTTCCGTTCGTAATTTTTCGAGATGTGGATGTTGTGATGCGGCAAGTCGTAGCGGCCTTCAATCCCGAGATACATCATGAACGTCGAGCATGAGTATTTCTTCCTGGCGAGCTTCCGATCGGTCCAACGCCGCCGGAGCTTGTCCGGAACCAGCTTCTCCATCGCGCGTGCGAAGTCGGCATTCACAACCACGGCGTCGGCCCTATACATACGATTGTGGGTACGAACGCCGATCGCCTTCCGTTTCTCAAAAAGAATCTCTTTTGCCGGTTCGTTCGGGTGAATCTCAACCCCGAGACGTTGCGCGACGCGTGCCATCGCCGCCGTGATCGCTGCGCATCCACCGATCGGGTGCCAGACGCCATGCTCGTATTCGAGAAAGCTCAGAATGCTGAACAGGCTCGGACAACGGAACGGCGACATGCCAAGATATTTTGATTGGAAACAAAACGCGAGCCGCACGCGTTCGTCGCTGAAGAAGCGTTTCAGGTAAGTGTCGAGCGATTGGTGCGGCCGCAGCATCGGCAGCATGCGAAAGAGGCGCCGATTGAAGACACTGCGCCAACCATCGAACGACGTTTCCAGGCAGGGCTCCATCAACGCCAGTTTGGTCCGATTCTCGGAGAGAAAGCGGCGGAATCCGGGAGCGTCCTGCGCCGAAAGGGCAGTGATTTGCTTTTCCATCCGCGCGATGTCCGGCGTGCAATCCATCTCTCCGCCTCCACCGAACCGAATTCGATACTGCGGATCGAGCCGCACAAGCTCGACTTCTTCTCGAAGCTCGGCGCCAGCGACGTGGAAAATTTCCTCAAGCACGCGCGGGTAAAGGAAGAACGTCGGCCCGAGATCAAACTTGTAACCGTCCGCTTCGATGCTCGAGGTGCGGCCGCCGACGATCGGCAGACGTTCGATGATTTTCACTTTCACTCCCTGACTCGCGAGCAGGATTGACGAGGCAAGGCCGCCTGGGCCGGCGCCGACGATAAGCACCTGTTTCATGGTGGGTATTA
>JBDUAZ010000072.1:0-2239 GCA_040004385.1 Chthoniobacterales bacterium
CGGCATCCTGTTTTTCTATTTGCCGGAACCGCACCTCGGTCTGGAATCGCCCTCACCGCACTGAGCGCCGCGCGTTAGGTGGATCGAGCGCTCCGTCGCTCGATGAGTGAGAGCGCAGTCGGGCTTGCCGCCATCGCGCGACGGAGCGCGCGATCCACCTCAGACGTCTGGAGTCGCCGCCGCTATCTTCTTCGGTTGCCGGAACGAATGAGTAATGAAGCAAACGACCGCGATGAAGATGCAGGAGTCGGCCACGTTGAAGGCCGGAAAGGGATGCGCGAACGGAACGTGCAGGTCGAAGAACAGGAAATCGATGACGTGACCGTGCGTGAGGCGATCGGTCAGGTTTCCCATCACGCCGGCCAGGAGCAAGGCGAGCGAAACATCGCGCACCGCGTCCGGTTTACGCCCCCGGATCAGCAACGCGAAAACAAAAACGAACGCGACGCATGAGAGCACGATGAAGAAGGTATTGTTGTTCTTGAACGATCCGAAGGCGGCGCCGTCATTGGTGAAGTTCACGAGCGTGAACCAATCCGGAATAACGACGTGGCCTGGAAAATCCTCCGGATGGATGTGGCCGAGCACCCACCATTTCGTGAGTTGGTCCAGCGCGTAGAGCGGGAGCGAGAGAAAGAGTATGAATTTCATTCAAAAAACAGGACGAGGAATTCAGCCACGGATAGACACGGATTTTCACGGATGGAAGCAGGAACCCAAATCTCCCCCATCCGTGTTTCATCCGTGTTCATCCGTGGCAAAAGAATCTTCCCGCTTATTTTTGCGCCGCGTTCATCCCGCTGACCACAGCTTCGCAACGATCGCATAATTCCGGATGCGCCGCGCTTTTTCCGACCGTCGGCCGATGCCGCCAGCAACGCGCACATTTCAGGGAAGCGGTTTTGGAAATCGTCGCGCTCGGTTCCTTGCCTGGCTCGAGCTTAAGTTCGCTCAAGATAAAAAACTCCTCGAGCTCTTCTCGCGGGATCGATGCAACCGCGGCCTCATCACAAGACAACGTCACCGCGGCTTCCAACGCGTTGCCGATCAGTTTCTCCTGCCGCGCGCGCTCGACCGCCTGACCGATCACGCCTCGCAGATTCAACAACGCGCTTACTTGATTTTCCGCGTGGTGATCGCGAGCACCGTATGTCGGTTCCGGGAAGAACCGCGTGTGAACGGAAGAGTCTTTACCTAGATAGCCCCATGCTTCCTCGGCGGTGAATACCAGAATCGGCGCGAGGAGACGGCAAAGCGCGTCGAAGATCTTCCGCATCGCAAATTGCGTCGCTCGTCTCCGCGGCGAACCGGCTGCGTCGCAGTACATTCGGTCCTTTGTCATATCGATGTACAGGCTGCTGAGATCGACTGCACAGAACTCATTAAGCGTGTGGTAAACCGTGTGGAATTCGTATGCAGCGTACGCCTCTGTGCAGTCGGCGATGACGTTACTGAGCCTGTCAAAGATCCAGCGGTCGATTAACGTCGCTCCGCGCCAGCTTTCCTGCGTCCGCGAGAAATCAAACAAGTTCCCATGCAAAATCCGCAGAGTGTTTCGGACGCGGCGATAAGTATCGCCGAGCCGGCTGAACATTTCTTCGGAGAACGGCACGTCATCGGTGTAATTCACGCTGCTTACCCAAAGCCGAACGATATCGGCGCCGTGTTTGCCGACGAAATGACCGGCATCCATCGGCTTGCTGTAGCTGCTGGATTTTGAAATCTTCTTGCCATCCACATCGACGACAAAGCCGTGCGTGACGCAGGTCTTGTAGGGCGCGCGGTTGTGCAGCGCGACGCTCGTCATGAGCGACGACTGGAACCAGCCGCGATGTTGATCGGTCGCTTCGAGATACATGTCGGCCGGATCGCGCAGGGCGGGATTCGCGGCCAGCACTGCCTGATGACTCACGCCGGAATCGATCCAGACATCGATGGTGTCGTTGCGATGGCGCGTCCCTTTGGGCAATCCAAGTTCGTGCGCGAGCGCGGCATCATCGAGCTCGAACCAAACGTTCGACCCACGTTGCGCCACCAGATCGGCCAGCCGCCGGATCCACTTTGGATCGAGAATCGACTCGCCTTCGGCGGAATAAAAAGCAGGCAATGGGACGCCCCAGCTCCGCTGCCGCGAGATGACCCAATCCGGCCGTGATTCGACGGTTCCCGAAATTCGGTTTTCGCCCCAGGCCGGAATCCACTGCACTTGCTTGATCGCGGCGAGCGCGTCGGCGCGGAT
>JBDUAZ010000001.1:0-7443 GCA_040004385.1 Chthoniobacterales bacterium
CCTTTGCCGGGCGAATTGATTGCCGCTGTACGGAATGCGCTCGACTCCGCGCAAGCTAGCGACGAGACGCAAATGATCGCAGCGTTAGAGCAGGTGCTCGCAGTCGCGCGGCGACTTCATTATTTGTGACGCGGAGTCGATAGAGCAGCTTTCGCGAGATACGCGATCTCGGTTATGCATCGTCGACTTATCGATGGGCAGGGCCGTTCACCAGATCCGAGATCAGACCGTCGAGCCGGCGATCGATCTCTGGCGTCACGATTCCTTTTTCGTCGACGAAATCGGTGGTCACATAGACGAACCGCGGCACGATCCAGCAACGGAAATCGAGCATGAGCGAGTTCGCGAAGCTGAGGATCGACATGTAGGAGCCCTGACCTCCGGCCGCGCAAAGAAACGCGACTGTTTTTCCGCCGAGCAAATCTTCCCCCATTAATTCGATGAACGTCTTCGCGGCCGAGTTCACGTCGAAGTTGTAGATAGGGACTGCGAAGATCAAGTGCGTCGTCTCCCCCACAAGCTCGCGTACCTTCGCGACCGATGGATTGCCCCAGCTTTCGTCCGAGCCAGCGAGCGGGAGGGGGTGGTGACGCAAATCGATCAACGTGGCGCTGACACCTCGGACCTTTAGCCGGCGCATCGCTTCTGCGGCGAGTTCCTGAGATCGCGAATCAGAGCCAAGGCTGGTAGCGATAACGCCCATGTGAAGAGAAGGAGATTCGCTGGCCATGGGATTTGGCGCTTATCTTGGCGAGGCCGGAAATCAACGCCAGCGCAAAAACGCGGTATTCCGTAGGAAGCGGCGACGATAGTTCAAGCCTTCGATTGATGGCAATTTCTGACCGGAGATTTCTCAGTGGAAGCGCCAGAAAAATAACTAAAAATGAGGCGATATTTATGGTGAAAAAGGACAAAGAATCCGAAACTACGATCGAGTTATTTCGAGTCAATGTTAATGCCACGTAATCAGCAAGTTATAGTTTATATTTTAGACGTGAAAATTGCTATGAATGAGGATTAATTTTTTTCCCGAAAAGAAGCAAAATAAATTTACTTTTTTTCTAAAAAATCGCTTGCGCGAAGCCCTCTTCTGGTGCATTTAACGCGCCCGTGCGAAAGACCCTTCCCCTCACATTCCTGTTCACCTGCACCCTCGCCGCCTCCTTCGCGCCCGAACGCGTGCTGGAAGCGGTTTCGACCGCCAAAAATTCGACCTTTGTTTATACGAATCCGGCTGGCGAGATCACTTCGGTGCCGCTGGTCGATGACTCGGCCAAACGCAGGTTGATTGCACCGATCATTCAAACCGATGCGCCGCAAAGCGAGAAGCTGGCGCGTGCAGCGACGATTGCCGAGGAACGTGCGAACGCGCATTCAAAGTCACTCTGCTGGCGCTACGTGAAGGATGCACTACTTGCAGCCGGCGCGGTGGATTCTCGACCGGAGACTGCGCTCGCGAAAGAGGCGGGCGACGAGCTCGTGCGTGATTACGGTTTCAAGAAGCTGCCAATTACCGATCCGTACGCCGCCCCTGTGGGCGCGGTCATTGTCTACAGCGCGAAGGACGCGCCCGGTCATGTCGAGATCCGCACCAAGGATGGATTCGTCAGTGATTTCCGCGCGAAGACGCCGTCTCGTCGTCCACTGATTGGCGTTTACGTCAAGGCGTAAACGCTCGCCGCGGGAGGCCTTCTCGGAGAATATGCTTGCCGGCAGGCAAGTTTCGGTGCAATAGACGCGTTCCGTGCGAAAACTTTTTTCTCTTGTCATCCTCACTGGATGCATTCTTGGTCCCTCCGCTTCTAGACTCAATGCCGCAACCGCTGAGCAGCTAAACGCGCAGCTGACGTTTAAGGATGCGACCGGCCGCCCGTTTTCTGCGCAACTGGCAGGTGACGCGGAGAAACACAAGCTGGTGTATCCAGTCGGACGACTCGATTCGCGGATCAGTCCAAAGCTGGCGCGTGCGGCGACCATCGCGCAAGAGCGGGCAAATGCCCATTCGAAGTCTCGCTGCTGGCATTACGTAAAAGAAGCGCTCGTCGCGGCCGGTGTTGTGTCATCGCGACCCAAGACCGAATTTGCGAGAGAGGCGGCCGCTGAATTGGTGACTTTCTATGGATTCCGCAAACTTTCGGTGCGCGATCCGTACGCCGCGCCGGTAGGTGCGGTCCTTGTTTACGGCACCGGTCGCGCGGCTGGTCATGTCGAAATTCGGACGAAGACGGGATTCGTCAGCGATTTCCACTCGAAAAAGCCCTCGCGTCGTCCCTTGATTGGCGTTTACGCAAAGGCGTAATCTTCCTCCGTGCCAGCTGCGGTTCGGTAGCCACTTCTTGCGGTGGCGCGCCGCCATGATTCTTTTGTTTGTGCGGACGGCATGAACTCTCCGCCGTTGCGCATCGCGATGTGGTCCGGTCCGCGCAACATCTCCACGGCGATGATGCGTTCCTGGGGTAATCGGCCGGATACCGCAATCGTCGATGAACCGTTCTACGCGCATTACCTGCAGGCAACGCGTCTCGAGCATCCTGGCGCCGCTGAAATCATCGCAACGGGCGAAACCGACGTGCGGAGAGTCGTCGCATCTCTCACTGGGAATTCGCCGAGCGGAAAACCAATCTTTTATCAGAAGCAGATGAGTCACCATTTGCTCCCGCACATCGACCGTGACTGGCTCGCTGGGGTAACGAATTGCTTCCTCATTCGCGATCCACGCGAAGTAATTACCTCGTACGTAAAGAAAAACGGCGATCCCGCCTTCTTGGATCTCGGGTTTGTGCAGCAGGCGGAGATTTTCGACTGGATCCGCGCACATCTCGCTATCGTTCCGCCTGTAATCGATGCGAGCGATGTCCTGCGGCATCCTCGGAGAACGCTGGGGCTTCTATGCGACTCGTTAGGCGTCGAGTTTAATGATGCGATGCTTTCGTGGCCGGCGGGGTTGCGCGAAACCGACGGCGTCTGGGCCAAACACTGGTACGCTGAGGTGGCGAATTCGACCTGCTTTCGTGCCTACGAGCCGAAAAGCGAAGACGTGCCGGAAAGGCTGCGCGACGTCTGCGAAGCATGCCACGAAGTTTATGAGCGACTCTACGACCATCGGCTCCGCTGAGGCGGGTTGGTTATTGAGCGCGTTAGTTGTTTGTGAGATGGCTTTGGCGCATGCTGCAAGAATTTGACGAGCGTAACGGCAACCTCCTCGTAAACATCGACGGCAGGCTGTTGCACCGCGACGAGGCCGGCATCAGCCCTTTTGATTCCGTGGTCCAAGGCGGCGACGCGGTCTGGGAGGGCCTTCGGGTTTATAACGGGCGGATCTTCAAGCTCGAACAGCATCTCGAGCGTTTGTATCGCTCGGCGACGGCGCTTGCGTTTGCTGAAGTGCCATCACGGGAAAAGGTAATCGCTGAAATCAGGCGCACTCTTGCCGCGAACGACATGTTTGATGGCGTTCATATCCGGCTCACGCTCACGCGCGGTCTGAAGGTGACGTCCGGCATGGATCCGCGATTAAACCAATCCGGCCCCACCTTGATCGTCCTCGCGGAACATAAACCGCCGGTCTATTCGAAAAGTGGACTCACACTTGTAACCAGCACGATTCGCCGGCCGCCACCGGAGATTCTCGATCCGCGGATTCATCACGCCAATCTCTTGAATTCAATTCTCGCGAAGATCGAAGCAAACAACGCCGGCGCCGATGATGCACTGATGCTCGACACTCTCGGCTTCGTGGCGGAAACCAATGCGACACATCTGTTCTTCATTCGGAATGGTGGCCTAACGACTAGTCGTGTCGTCGCGTGTCCGGAGGGTATCACGCGCGCAACCGTCCTCGAGATATGTGCCGCGAATGCAATCATCTGCGTCGAAACGGACATCCCGCTCGGCGACGTTTATGACGCAGACGAAATATTCTGCAGCGGAACGATGGGCGAGCTGGCCGCGGTCACAAAGGTGGACGGGAGGATCATCGGAGCCGGCGACGTGGGACCAATCACGCAACGGTTGGCATCCCTCTTCCGGGAGCGAACTGAGAATGAAGGTGTGCGCGTCGCGTGAATCCTGGTTCTTCGCCCGCCTTCTATTTACTTCAGCAGATATTCACGGATGAACTGCACCGTCGCGTAAAATTGGTAGTCGGCATTCTTCTTCTTTGCGAAACCGTGGCCCTCGTCTTTGCCGGCGAGATACCAGGCGGGCGTGTTCTGTTTCTTTAGCGCGGTAACGATCTGGTCCGCTTCGGATTTCGGAACGCGCGGATCGTTCGCGCCAGCTACGACGAAGAGCGGCTTCGTAATTTTCTGCGTATTGTTTAGAGCGGCCGTGCGCTCCATAAATTCACGCATCTTCGGGTCGCGTTCGTCGCCGTACTCTACGCGTCGGAGATCGCGCCGGTAGCTTTCCGTGTGCTCGAGAAATGTGCGCAGGTTTGACATGCCGACGACGTCCAGCGCGCAACGAATCCGATCGGCGTAATAGCTCGCGACCGCGAGCGTCATATGGCCGCCATATGAACCGCCCGTGACCATCACGCGATCCGCAGCAAGCTGCGGCTGAGTTTTAATCCAATCGAAAAGCGCGGCGATATCCTTGTAGGAATCCTCCCGTTTGTCGCCGTTATCGAGTTTCAGATAAGTCTTACCGAAACCTGCGGAGCCGCGGATATTCGGATAAATTATCGCGCAACCTAGCTCGTTGATAAGGTAATTGTTTCGTGCGAGGAACCCGGGGCGGTATTGCGACTCCGGCCCGCCGTGGATGTTCACAATAACGGGCCGCGGGCCGGTATATTTTCCCGTGTCGGGCATGTAGAGAAATCCTGTAATCTCATGGCCGTCAAACGACGGCCATTTCACGAGCTTCGGCTCGACAAAACGCGCTGCCGGAATGCCCCCGGTTTCACTCATCGTCCAGCGCGTCGCGACATTTTTGCCGCTGCCGATCGTCAAGCTGTAAACGTCCGAAGGCGATCGCGCGCCGGCGACATCGAACGCGAGTTGCTGCGAATTGCGGTGCCATCCCAAGTTGTTGATGACGATGTTGGGCATCGGTGGATTGAAGGTCGGATCGGGCTGGGGCTTCGCAGTCATTCTGCCGTTGATCATCGCGACATCGATCAGGTGCAAAGTGCTGATTCCGTTTTCGTTCAGCGTATATGCAATGTGCTGGCCGTTGTCGCTGAGATCCCAATCATCGACGTCCCACTTTGTGTCCGTCGCGAAAAACGTGTGCGTGCCAGTTGCGAGATCGATGTAGGCGAGCCGCTGAAACTCGGACTCGCGATCCGTCGTGGCGAAGACGCCTTTGCCGTCTTTCGCGAAGCGCGCACGCGAGTAGGCGACCGGCTCCGTTCCAGGAGCGGCGCGCGGCGTGATTTCTTTGCGTTCGCCCGTCTGCGCATCGAATAGCCAGAGATAGCTTTCGTTGATAGAAATGTCTTCGAGCACGAGCAACTGCCGATCGTCCGGCGACCAATCGAGAACCTCCCAACCGCCGCCATGCACTTGTGCGATGAGCCGGTCGGATTTCGGGTCGGCGGGTGACTCTGTGTAAACGTCTGTGTCTGCGCCGGTGCGTCGCGTTGAGGTGTAGGCCACCCGTTTGCCGTCGTGGCTCCAGGTTGTGCCGCTATTGCGCGATTTTCCGTCGGTCAGCAACGTGATGTCCCCGGTTGCGAAATCGTATCGGTAGTTCTGGTTGAATTCGTTGCCGCCCGCGCCGCGCGAAAAAATGAAATACTCGCCGTTAACTGGGTCGAACGTCGCGCCGTCGACGCGATCTGCGAAAAACGTGAGCTGCGTACGCGCCCCGCCCGCTTGTGTCACAAGATGAGCCTGATTGGTATCGGCGAACCGAGTGAGAATAAGCATCTCGTTGCGCTTTGGCTGCCAGTCCTGGAACACGGCTGCCCGTGATTCGGTATAGCGGCCGACCTCTTCGGAAAGTTCCGCGGGAATGGGCGGGACGCCGTCGATGAGCAGGCTGTCCGGTGGGGTGAGAGTTTTCGGCGGCGCGTCCGCGGCATTACAATCGAATGCGGAGAGCATGGACACGGCGAGTACGAGAAGGCGAATGGATCGAGGTGAATTCATAATGTGAGTGGGCCTGGCGAAGAGGCTAGGATGCTCCGGCGGAATTAGAAACTCGCAAAAAGCGGCTCGTGATTCCAAGCTAATCCGATGTCCGAAACACTGACGCCGATGATGCAGCAATACCAGCGGCTGCGCCTCAGTGTACCGGCCGATACGTTGCTCTTGTTTCGGCTCGGTGACTTTTACGAGTTGTTTTTTGAGGACGCCAAGGAAGCGGCTGGCCTGTTGAACCTGGCGCTTACAAAGCGCAATGGCGTGCCGATGTGCGGGATGCCGTACCACGCCGCGCATAATTACGTCGCCAAGCTGATCAAGGCCGGGAGACGCGTCGCCATTTGCGACCAAACCAGCGACGTTCAGCCAGGCAAAATCGTTACGCGGGAAATCACGCAGATCATCACAGCCGGCACCGTGAGCGAGCTTGATTTGCTCGAATCGAAGCGCGCCAATTATCTCGGCGCGATTTACGCATCGGATGGCGCGTTCGGCTTCGCCTATGCGGACCTGACGACAGGTGAATTTCGTCTGTGTCAGGTCGCAAATTCGAGTTCGCTGCTGGATGAACTGGCGCGCGTTTCTCCTTCAGAATTGCTGATCAGCGACGAGCAAAAGGCCGAATTTTCCGACATCGAAGGAACGCTGCCCTACGACGGCTACGCGTTTCTTCGTGAACAGGCGGTGTTCACTTTGTGCGATCATTTTCGAGTGCAATCGCTCGACGGCTTCGGATGCGCCGAGACGACGGCAGCGGTCGCCGCCGCGGGCGCGATCGTGCATTACCTCAAACATCAGCTCCGTCGAAAGATCGATCATCTCACGGCGCTGCGCTCCGATGTGCCGGCGGAGTTTGTTGTACTGGATCTTGCCACACAGACGAACCTGGAGCTGGTCAGCTCACGTGGGGCGCGAGATGCGAGCCTGTTCGCCGTTCTCGATCGCACAATTACCCCGATGGGCGCGCGCAAACTGCGCTCCTGGATTTTGCAACCGCTCCGTGCACTGACAAAACTCGAACGCCGCCAGCAGATGATCACCGATCTCTTGCACGAGCCGGACGTGCTCTCAGCAATTCGTGCGGCCCTCAAAACAATTCGCGACATAGAACGCGCGATTGGACGCTTGAGCCAGGCCTCGGGCAACGCGCGGGATCTCGTCGCATTGAAGACATCGCTTGAGCAGCTTCCCGTCCTTAAAGGGGAGCTGCAGAAGTTTCTCGACCGGCTTGCGTTCGGCGTCGCGAAAAGTGCATCGAATGGAAGTGATTCTTCACTCGCGCAAAACGTTCAGACTCGAATTCATGAAATGCCGGAGCTGGCGGAAAAGCTTCGTGCGGCGGTCGTCGACG
>JBDUAZ010000070.1:0-7404 GCA_040004385.1 Chthoniobacterales bacterium
CGAACAGGATCGCGTTCGACAACAAACGCGCGGCGGAGGCTTTCGTTTAGAACGCGTTCGAGCTCCGTCGCGCTCTCTGGAAATGATCGGGTGAAGAGAGGGAACATGCCGTAGGATGACCTCTTACAGTGGAAGGTTTTCGTGTCCGCTCAACCCAGGGAATTGAGAGGCACGGTGCGCAGAAACTATTTGCATTTGCGCCGCTCATCGCTACTTTCCGCGTTCCTTTATGGCGAAAACGTCCTGGCTTAACCGAAACGAACGCAAACGTGCGACTGTAAAAAAGTACGCAGCGCTGCGTGCCGAGTTGAAGGCGAAGAAGGATTACCAGGGTCTCTCGCAGCTTCCTCGCGATGCGAGCCCGACGCGTGTCGTTAACCGTTGCGAGGTGAGCGGCCGGCGCCGTGCCTTCATCCGCCGTTTCAAAGTTTCACGTCTCACTTTTCGCGAGCTGGCTTCTGCCGGGTTCATTCCTGGCGTGACAAAGTCCAGCTGGTAAGCAATCTCGCCCGGGCGGGCTTTCGGGTGCAATCTTGCATCCGCGTATGAATTCTTGGATTTTCGCATTCGTCGCTAACGCACCTCTGGCTGAGGCGATTTCCGAGCACTGGGAATCACCAGGGGTGATTTTCGCGAAGGTTGCGGTGATTGGTGCGCTCGTGTTTCTAAACGGGTTCTTCGTCGCAGCCGAATTCTCGATCATCAAAGTTCGGAGCAGTCAGCTTGAGGCCCTGGCTGACGCAGGGAATTTGCGCGCGAACTTTGCAAAACACGTACGGGGACACCTGGACGCATATCTCTCGGCGACGCAGCTCGGCGTCACACTCGCGAGCCTCGGTTTGGGTTGGGTAGGCGAGCAGTTCCTCGCTGCGATGCTCCAGCCAGCTTTTGCTTTAATCAACGTGCACTCTCACGCGGTCGTCTCCGCCATCTCGGTCACGCTCGCCTTCATCGCGATCACATTTCTGCACATTGTCTTCGGGGAACTGGCGCCGAAGTATATCGCAATCGGAAATCCGCTGCCGGTTTCGCTCGCGCTGGTGCGGCCGCTCGGATTGTTCTACGGAATTTTCAAGCCGGCGATCTGGTTGCTGCAAAAATCGTCGAACGTGCTTTTGCAGAAAATGTTTCGGATTCAGCCTGTAAGAGGTTCCGAGCTGGCGCACACGGAAGAGGAATTGCGTCTCATCCTCGATCAAAGCGAGAAATCAGACGAGGTCTCCGAGATGGGCCGTGACCTTCTGGTTAACGCGCTCGATCTGCGCCGGCGCGTAGTGCGCGATATCATGACGCCACGCGGCGAAGTCGTCTCGCTCGATCTCGAGGAAAGTTTTGAGGAAAACGTGAAGAAGGCGCTCGCTTCGCGGCACACGCGTTTCCCGCTCTGCCGCGGTCATCTCGATAACACGATCGGCTTGATTCACATCAAGGAACTCGTGCCGATGATGCGTGATCCGCATCCCGATCTTCTTCGAATCAGACGCGACGTGATTCCGGTGCCGGAAATGATGTCGCTGGAGAAGCTGTTAAATCTTTTCTTAAACAAGCATGCGCATCTGGCTGTCGTCGTTGACGAATACGGCGGCACCGTCGGCATGGTTACCCTGGAGAACGTGCTTGAAGAAATCGTCGGTGATATTCAGGACGAGTTCGACACGGAAAAGGAAGAGTTCCGCGAAATCAACGAAAACGAATTTTCGGTGGACGGAGCCGTCGGGCTTTACGAGCTGCACGACATGGCGGGCCTCACGCTGGAAAGCGCGGACGTCAGCACGATCGGCGGTTACGTTACACATCTGCTTGGGCATTTGCCGAAACAGGGCGAGCACGTGCAAATCGAAGATTATCTGGTCACGATTACCGAGACTGATGGGCGGCGAGTGGGCAAGCTGCACTTTCAAAAACATCCATCGCCCTCTGACAAGCCTGTAGCGCAATCGCAATTAACGCAGGACTTCGAACGGTAGTCGCATTGAGCGTCGATGGAATTAATCGCCGAGACGGAGATCGTCTGCCCGCACTGTGGAGAAGCATTTCCGCTCCTGATCGACACGTCGCAGCGCGAACAGTCGCTCGTAGAAGATTGCACGGTTTGCTGTCGGCCCATCCAGCTGCGCGTCGAATGCGAACCGGGCGAGATCGTCGCAGTCGACGTCCGGACTTAACGCGAGCTGTCATCCAGATCCCGCCCTGCGGGACGAGGGAGCCCGTAGCATAACGAGCAAGTAAGCGTCCAGACTGCCGCGCGCCATCGGTAGCGGTTAAGAGACAGCTCGTCGTTATTTACTGAGACGCGCCAATAACGCCGGTTGACGCTTGAGTTCCCGCGTGAGGCCCCCGATTGCGCGCAAGGTGGAAGGGCTGATGTGGTGTTCCATTCCTTCGACATCGTGATGAATAATTTGCTCATCGAGTCCGAGCAGTGTCAGGAAATCGGTCAGCAGCTGGTGCCGGCGCGTAATATTGCGGGCGAGCGTCTCACCCGCTGTGGTGAGGACGAGGCCCCGGTATTTCTCGTATTTGAGCAAACGTTCGGCATCGAGCCGTTGCACCATGTTGGTCACGCTCGCCTGCGAAATGTTGAGGCTCGTGGCAATATCGACAACGCGGGCGTAGCCCTTCGTATTGATCAGTTCGAGAATGCGCTCCAGGTAATCTTCCACCGCGGCGGAGCTGCGAGGGCCTTTGGTTTTAGCGGGCACATGATAAGAAGGGACGGGACAGTTATTCGGTCAAACCAAAATACTTTCGCATTGACAGATTAATAGTTTAATATAACTAAATTAGTCATGGCTAATTCAGAGGCTGACCTGCTGCATACAAAGGCCGGTTTCCGGACGCAGCCGGTTCTGCCAAGTCTCTCTGAGGTTCATCGCTCCCTGGTTGTTCCTTCCTCCGCCAGTTTCATCCGCAAACTGCTCGCCTTTGCCGGTCCCGGATTTCTCGTGGCTGTGGGATACATGGACCCCGGCAATTGGGCCACCGATCTGGCCGGCGGCTCGAAATATAATTATACGCTTCTGAGCGTCATCATGATTTCGAATTTGATGGCCATTCTCCTGCAGGCGCTCTCCTTGAAACTCGGCATCGCCACGGGACGCGATCTGGCGCAAGCCTGCCGCGATCACTATAGCAGGCCGGTTTCTTTCCTCCTCTGGCTTCTTTGCGAAGTGGCCATCGCCGCCTGCGACCTGGCTGAGATCATTGGCTCGGCCATCGCGCTCAACCTGCTCTTTGGCATCCCCCTCCTCGTCGGGGTCTGCATCACCGCGCTCGACGTCTTGATTGTGCTCTTCCTGCAAAATAAGGGATTTCGCTACATCGAAGCGCTGGTCATGACCTTGATCGCAGTCGTCGGCGGCTGCTTCGCGTGGGAAATTATCGTGTCGCATCCGAACGTCCTCGGCATCGCGGCCGGCTTTGTGCCGACGGCGAAAATCGTGACCGACCCGGGCATGCTCTACATCGCGATCGGAATCCTGGGCGCGACCGTGATGCCGCACAATTTGTATCTGCATTCCTCCATCGTGCAGACCCGACGCTACGATTTGAGCGCGCCCGGAAAACGCGAGGCGATCAAGTTTGCCACGATCGATTCGACGATCGCGCTCATGTTCGCGCTCTTTATTAACGCCGCCATCCTGATTGTCGCTGCCGCGACGTTCTACAAGCGCGGGCGCAGCGATGTCGCGGAAATCCAGGATGCCTATCAGCTCCTCTCGCCGATGCTCGGCGTGACCGGCGCGAGCACGTTGTTCGCGCTGGCCCTGCTCGCTTCCGGCCAAAACTCCACGCTCACGGGCACGCTCGCCGGCCAGATCGTGATGGAAGGTTTTTTGAATATCCGGCTCCGGCCCTGGCTACGGCGCTTGCTGACCCGCGGGATCGCGATCATTCCGGCCATCATTGTCACAGTTATCTCTGGCGAGAAGGGAACGACGAATCTTTTGGTTTTGAGTCAGGTGATCCTGAGTTTGCAGTTGAGTTTTGCCGTCTTTCCGCTGGTTATGTTTACCAGTGACAAATTGAAGATGGGTGAATTTGTGAATGGAATGACGGTGAAAGTTCTTGCCTGGTTCGTGGCCATCGTAATCGCTTCGCTTAACGCCTGGCTGCTCGTGCAAACTTTTCGCAGTTGGTTTTCAACCTAGAACGCGCATGTATAAAACCATTCTGGTCCCGGTCGAAAATCGCGAGACGGATCAAACCATTCTCGGGCATGTCCGTCCGCTCGCCCGGCTCTCGAACGCCAAGCTCATGCTGGTGCATGTGGCCGACGGCTGGGTGGCGCGGAACTACGAGCAGCTCAAATTACAGGAAAGCACGGAGATGAAAGAGGACCGCGCCTACCTGGAGAATCTCGAGCGCGAATTGCGGGCGGAAGGATTCGAAGTGACTTCGGTGCTGGCGATGGGAGAGCCGTCGACCGAGATCATCAAACTGGCGCGCGCGCATCCCGTCGAGCTCATCGCCATGAGCACACACGGGCATCGCTTCATCAGCGATCTGCTTTATGGCAGCACCGCGGACAAGGTCCGGCACAACGTGGACATTCCCGTGCTGCTCCTAAAGGTGAAGCGCTGAACGCACGTGGCGCGTCGACCCCGGATCCCGTGGAGTTTGCTGCTCGCGGGGCTGAGCTTCCTTCCGACGGTTTTCGCTCAAACCGGGAGCCGGCAGGATAAACGCCGTTACAACTTGTTTAATCCCACGCCCGAAAAGCTTTTGCGCGAGCTGACAACGGATCGACCCGACAAAACAGAAAGCCCATACACCGTCGATGCAGGTCACTTTCAGTTGGAGACGGATTTGCTGAGTTACACTCGCGATGGGGATGACGAGGTGGAGAATTTTGCGATCGCGCCCACGAACTTCAAAGTTGGCTTGCTTAACAATGTCGACCTTCAGGTCATTGCGGAAACCTACAACATCCAACGCATACGCAACCGCGATTCCCACGGACGCGAAACCATCTCTGGCTTTGGCGATCTGCTCGTTAGGTTGAAAGTGAACTTCTGGGGCAACGACGGCGGCAACACTGCTTTCGGCGTGATGCCGTTCGTAAAGTTCCCGACCAACCAGCACGATCTCGGCAATTCCGCGGTGGAAGGCGGAATCATCTTTCCACTCGCGATCGAGTTGCCGGGAAAGTTCGACCTCGGCGCGATGACGGAAGTAGATTCCGTGCGGAACGAGAACAGCTCCAGTTACCACGCGGAGTTCATCAACTCGATCACCGTCGGTCACGCACTCGTGGGAGAGCTTTCCGGTTACGCCGAGTTTTTCAGCGCGGTGAGCACCGAGCGCGACGCGAAATGGATCGGCACGTTCGATTTTGGCTTCACCTACAAGCTAACGCCGAATGTCCAGCTCGATACCGGCTTGAATGTCGGAGTGACGCGCTCGACGGACGACCTTAATCCGTTCGTTGGCCTCTCGGTAAGATACTGAGCTGGCAAGCCGCTCTCGCAGCGCCTAGAAGAAGCTCGATGAAAGCGCTTTTCCTGACGAACGAATACTCGCCGCACGTCTACGGCGGCGCGGGCGTCCATGTAGATTACCTTACGCGCGAGCTGGCGAAGATGATGCAGATCGAAGTCCGTTGTTTCGGCGATCAGCATGTCAAAGAGGAACATCTGACGGTGACCGGCTTCGACCTCGATGACGCTCGCTTCACCTGCCCGCCGCCGCTTCGTTCAGTCTTCGGCGCAATCGAGAGATGCACCGGGTTTAACACCACAAACATCGAAGCGGACATTGTCCACTGCCACACATGGTACAGTCATTTCGGTGGAATCCTCGCGAAGCTGAATTACGGAATTCCGCTTGTAATTACGGTGCATTCTCTGGAGCCAATGCGCCCGTGGAAACGCGAGCAGCTCGGGGGCGGCTATGACTTCACTGTCTGGCTGGAGAAAACGGCGCTGGAAATGGCGGACGCCGTGATCGCTGTCTCTGCGGGAACCAAGTCCGACATTGAACGGCTCTTCCACGTCGCAAAGGAACGTTTGCACATCATCCACAATGGCGTTGATCTCGACGAATACCGGAAGGTCAAAACAACGGCCACGCTCAATCGTTTCGGAATAGATCCTCACAAACGTTTCGTCCTCTTCGTCGGCCGTATCACGCGACAGAAAGGCATCATTCATTTCGTGCGGGCCATTCGCTACATGGCGCCCGGGGTTCAAATTGTGCTATGCGCCGGCGCTCCCGACACGCCTGGGATCGGCGCCGAAATGAAAGCCGCGGTGCAGATGGCGAAAGAGGAGCGACCCGGCGTAATCTGGATCGATGAGTTGCTCGACAAATCCGAGGTCATTGAACTGTATTCGAACGCAGCGGTTTTCTGCTGTCCGTCCATCTACGAGCCGTTTGGAATCATCAATCTCGAAGCGATGGCCTGCGAGACGGCTGTCGTCGCCAGCGCCGTTGGCGGAATCAAAGAAGTCGTGGTGGATGGCGAAACCGGTTTTCTCGTCCCGATCGACCAGATGACGGAAAGCCCCTTCGAACCCAGGAACCCGGATCAATTCGCGCGAGATCTCGCCGGGCAAGTCAACAAGTTGATGGCAGATCCGGCGCTCTGCGAAAAGTTTGGGCATGCCGGTCGCAAACGCGCGGAAGAAAAATTCAGCTGGTCCGCGATCGCGGCGAAGACCGAAGCGCTCTATCGCTCGCTGGTGTCGTCTTGAATCGCGCAGACGCGGCGGACTTAGACATTCCGACGGCTTTTCCTCCTGGCGCCCGGAAAGCAACGAAGCGAGCGTAGTGCTTCTCTTCTCAACCGCATTGAACAACCTCGCGTGTAAATGAGGTTTTGCCGTCTGTCCGGCTTAGGGATGACTTGGAGTGGCTATGATGGCACGGTGGCGTAACGAGCCGCCATCATGTTTGTCGATCGAATCAAAGTTCTTGCCCACGCCGGAGACGGCGGGCGTGGTTGCGTCAGCTTTCGTCGCGAAAAGTTTGTGCCGCGTGGAGGACCTGATGGCGGAGACGGCGGGCGCGGCGGCGATATCATTCTGCGCGCCGACGTTCATACCGATAGTCTCTCAAGTCTTTTCTACGAGCCGATCCTCAAAGCAAAGAGCGGGAGCCATGGCCAGGGGAAGAAGATGCATGGTCGCGCGGCGATCTCGAAAATCGTAAAGGTGCCGATTGGCACGATTGTATATCGCGCAATGTCACCGCCGGCGGCGCGTCCGGAAGATACTGGATCCGGATTCGTCGATTTTGCGAAAGAACCACCGGCGGAGGAACTGCCGGTGCCGCCGGCTGACGATGGGGAGCTCCCCGAGCCAATCGCCGACCTGGCGATCGATGGGGAAGAATTCGTGCTTTGCGCGGGTGGCAAAGGCGGGAAGGGGAACGTCCACTTTAAAAGTTCGCGTAACCGCGCGC
>JBDUAZ010000142.1:0-7386 GCA_040004385.1 Chthoniobacterales bacterium
CGGCGGCGGCGACCGCGTGCCGAATCCGCAGGAGATTCGCAACTGTTCATCGTGGATGAACGACGAGTTCGAAATTCTGCGGCCGCGCCTCGTCATTCCGGTAGGCAGACTCGCGATCACGCAGTTCATCGTGGTCGAGAAGCTGGACAGCGTGATCGGACGGAAGTTTGCGATCTATCGCAACGGCATCGCGTTCGATCTGATTCCGCTACCGCACCCGAGTGGGGCATCGCCCTGGCACAAGCTTTCGCCGGGTCGCGAGTTGCTCGCGAAGGCTATGCGAATGATCGCACGTCATCCCGCATTCCGCGCATTGCAAGCCCATCGATCCGCGAGGAAAATGCCAGGTGCTCCGGATGTTCTCTAAAAAACACAGATCGCTTCACTTCACTTCTGCGGCTTCGGAGACCGTCGCTGGTGCTTCGTCCACGACTCCGACTCGCGATCAAATGCTCGAAGCCGACAAGTGGGACCTTTCGTTGCTCTTCCGTGACGTCGAACAATGGCGGGAGGATTTCGCCTGGATTCGACGCACCTATCCGAAGCTGGCGGAATGGAAAGGTCGCGTCGGCAAATCAGCGCAAACGCTCGCGGATTGCCTGGAATTCCAGAAGGCGCTCGACCAGAAAATCGAGCGCGTTTACCACTTCGCGTCGCTTCAGCTCGCGGAAGACAGCGCGCACCCGGATTACCTGACGCGCATCGGGCAACTGCAAAATTTGCTTACGACAATCAATGAGACGAGCGCGTTTCTCGCGCCCGAGATCCAGGCGATCAACGACAAGATTTTCTCGGAGTTCCTGGCCGACCCGCTCCTCGAGCCTTGGCGGACGCAGCTGCGAAAAATTCGCCGGCTCAAACCGCACGTGCTCTCCGAGCCGGAAGAACGCCTTCTCGCGCTCGGTAGTTCGGCCCTGGACGGATACGACGAAACGTTCTCGCAGCTGACCGATGTCGACATGAAATTCGGGGTGCTGACCGACGATGAGGGGCAGGAACGTCCGCTGACGCAAAGTTCGTTCGGCGCGTTTCTCGTGAAGCGAGAACCAGCGGTGCGGAAACGCGCGTTCCATCAGTTCTACGAGGAGTTTCGCGACCACCAGTTCACCCTCGCCGCCGCTCTCGCTTATTCCGTTAAAGCGGACGTTTTTCGCGCACGTGCGAGAAATTATCACTCCGCGCTTGAAGCGTCGCTTTTCCGCGATGACGTGCCGATGTCGGTTTACGACGGGTTGATCGCGTCGGTTCGCTCACATCTTCAGCCACTTTTCCGCTACTACGAACTGCGTCGGCGCGTCCTCGGGCTCGATGAGCTGCATCACTACGATACCTACGTCCCACTCGTCGCGGAGATTGATACAAAGGTCGAGTTCGACGAAGCGATCGGCCGCGTCGTCGCCTCGCTCGCGCCTCTTGGCGATGAGTACGTGACGACCCTCGCGCAGGGGTTGCGGGGACGCTGGTGCGATCGCTATGAGACAAAAGGGAAGCGCAGCGGTGCGTTTTCGTCAGGCAGCTACGGCGCGCCTCCCTACATCCTGATGAATTACAAACGCGAAGTTTTCTCCGACGTCTACACGCTCGCGCACGAAGCGGGCCACTCCATGCATACCTGGTTCTCGCAAAAGGCGCAGAGCTTTCAGGATTACGATTACCCGATTTTCCTCGCCGAGGTCGCCTCCACATTCAACGAGGAGCTGCTCACGCACTACCTGCTCGAGCAGACGACCGATCGCAAAATGCGCGCTTACATCATTAATCGGCAGATCGACGATATCCGCGGCACGCTCTTTCGGCAGACGATGTTCGCCGAGTTCGAGAAAAAAATCCATGCGATCGAAGAGCGTGGAGACGCGCTCACTCTCGACGTTTTTAAATCGGAATATCGCGCGCTTCTCGACGCTTACTTCGGCGATGGGGTCGCGATTGATTCAGAGCTTGAGCTCGAGTGTCTTCGCATCCCGCATTTCTATAACGCCTTCTATGTCTACAAATATGCCACTGGAATTTCCGCCGCGATCGCACTTTCCGAACGCATTCTCGCCGGAGAATCCGGAAGCGCGGAGGCTTATCTAAACTTTCTGCGCTCGGGCGGCTCGAAGTTTCCACTCGAAACGTTGCAAGCTGCCGGCGTCGACATGACGACCTCGGCGCCCATCGAAAGCACGTTGCGACTGTTTGAGCGAAGACTAGCGGAGCTCGAGTCGCTGCTCCTCTCCTAACGCCGCAGACAAAGCGAGGCGATTCCGACCGTTGGGCGCGGCGTTGGCTCAACAGAGTGTGCAGCTTGCATCCTGATTTCGTTGGACGACCCGGAGGTCATCCCTCCACATTTCGTTTCGCGATGCATCTCGATGCGAACGAATTGAAAGACCGGCTCACGCCGCTTTTCGAAGAAAATTTCAATCGCTTCGGCGAACTCGGAGCGGCTGCTTCTGTCTGGCAGAATGGAAGGCCGCTGCTCGATCTGCAGGGCGGATTTCGCGACGCGCAACGCCAAATACCATGGACGAGCGACACGCTCGTTCTGATCTGGTCTGCGACGAAAGGGCTGGGGAGCGCGTGCCTATTACATGTTCTCCAGGAGGAAAAAATTTCACTCGACCGGCGTGTCGCCGAGTTCTGGCCGGAATTCGCGCAAGCTGGCAAGCAGACTATCACCCTTGCGCAGTTGCTCTCGCATCAGGCGGGACTCGCCGCGTTCGATGAATCCGTCGACGTTCTCGATTACCCGGCCGTCATCGCCGCGCTCGAGAAACAAACTCCTCTCTGGCCACCGGGAACCGCGCACGGGTATCACGCACGCACGTTTGGATATTTACTTGATGAGCTCGTGCGTCGACTCGCGCACACGCCCTTGCCCGATTATTGGCGCGCCACCTTCGCCGATCCACTGGGCCTCGACATCTGGATCGGACTTCCTGAATCGCAGCACCCCCGCGTGGCGACGATTTATGCCGCGAAAGCGGGCGCGCGTCCGGCGTCCCCCGCGCAATTTTACCAGGACCTGGCGACACCTGGAACTCTCGCGCGAAAGACGTTCACGTCGCCGCGCGGCTTGCATGCCGTCAGCGCGATGAATTCCGCCGCCATCCGCGCTACTCCCATTGTATCGTTTGGCGGAATCGGCAACGCGGCGTCGCTTGCGAAATTCTACGCAATGCTCGCAAATGGCGGAGAACTTGAAGGGCAACGTTTCTTTCACGCCCAGACGATCGCGCAAATGACGACAACGTTATCGTCAGACGGGGATCTGGTCTTTCAGATTCCGACGGCGTTCTCCGCCGGGTTTATGAAGGATCCACCAGAAAGTGAGCGACGGATTTTCGGCCCCTCTCTCCGTGCGTTTGGCCATCCGGGTGCGGGTGGCAGCCACGCTTTCGCGGACCCGGCAACTGGCATCGCGTTCGCCTACGTCATGAATCAGATGGAGCAATCGCTTTTGCCTAACGAGAAGTCGCTTCGCCTGCTCGAAGCCATTTACAGGTAGAGGCCGCGATTCCCTGCCTCATTCACCGATCACCGTCACTACGATACGCCGGCGATGCGGATCGCGCCGGTGTTCGAAGAGGAAGATCCCCTGCCAGGTGCCGAGCTGAAGTTTGCCATCCGAAACAGGCACTACTTCGGTGGTGCGCGTCAGAGCCATTCGGATATGTGAGGTACTGTCGTCCGAACCTTCATCGTCATGTTCGTAAGCCGCATCTTCAGGCACAAGACGCTCGAAGAAGTTTTCGAGGTCCCGGCGCGCCGCCGGCGCTGCGTTCTCCATCATGACGAGGCTGCAGCTCGTGTGCTGGACAAAGACCGTAACCGTTCCGGCGTTCACTCCGCTCTCGCCAAGAATAGCTTCAACCTCGCGTGTAATTTCGTAGGTCCCCTTTCCGCGCGTCTTCACTTCGAATGTTGCTGTGTGGACGTTCATCAGTGCGATTGTAAGCGAAATGTTTGCCCGGGCGAAAGTGTGCAAATAATCTTCGCCGCTGCGAATCTATGAGGAATTGGAACTGGCTGCCGCTGATCGCAGTTGTCGCGCTTGCGATGGAGATTCAGGCGATGCCCGCAACGGAGGAAGAGGAGATCGCGCAGCTCTATAAAGCGGGAGTCGCCGGCGACAAACAGGCAGTCGAAAAGTGCATCGTATTTCTCGAAGCGACACTAAAGCACCACCCAGGCAATGAGTTGGCGCGCGTTTATCTCGGGAGCGCCTATGCGTTGCGAAGCCGTGATATGGGCTTCGGGCCGGGCAAGCTCGCAATGCTAAAGCAAGGACTCGCCCTGATGGACGCTGCGGTCGCTGCCGCGCCTCATAATTATCGCCTTCGGCTCGTGCGCGGGCTGACCACAGATTCGCTGCCGTTCTTTCTCGGGCGCAAACAATCGACTCGCGAAGACTTTGAACTGCTGGCCGCAATCGCGCGGCGCGACCCGGCGCAATTCAGCGCGGGCGATTTGCAGGCGATCCGTGAGCATGCGCAGCGCCCTCCTTAACAGCCCCGTGGGGCTGACGTTCCCGTTCAGCAGCATGGCGGCGTAGGAAGTGCTGCCAATCTCGACAGCATCGGCCTCTCGCGCTACAACACGGGATGCAGGCTGACCTCTCTCGCGTTCTCTTCGATGAAGCGACAATCCATCGACGTCTCGATGAGTTAGCTGCGCAGATTTCCGACGATTACCGCAACCGCGAGCTGACCGTTATCGCCATCCTGAACGGCAGCCTTATGTTCATGGCCGACCTTCTCCGGCGGATTCCGTTGCCATTGACGCTCGATTGTCTGAGCGTCGCCAGTTATAATGGCGGAATTGAAACAACGGGCGAATTGATTTTCCGTCAGGTCGCGCTGCCCGACGTCGAAGGCCGGCACATTCTGATCCTCGATGACATTCTCGATAGTGGTGTGACGCTTGCGGCGGTTCAGGAGAAACTCGAAACCGCGAAACCCGCCAGCATTCGCATCTGCGTTCTCCTGCAAAAGGAGCGGACGCGACTCCGCCCTGTCGAAGCGCATTACGTTGGCTTCCAAATTGCCGATGAATTCGTGGTCGGCTACGGGCTGGACTACATGGAACGCTACCGCAATCTGCCGTGCGTGGGAGTGCTCAAACCGGACATGATTCGTCCGATCAGGTAATTTCCAAAATGAACGTGCGCGTGCAGTTTTTTTCCCGGTTGCGAGACGTGACCGGCGCCTCCAGCGCGGAGCTTGAATTGCGCGATGGTGCGACCGTGGCCGAGCTGGTCGAAAAATTATACCTGCAGACGCCCGCCCTGCGGGAGTGGGACAGCAGCATTCTCGTGGGCGCCGGAGTGGAATTTGTCGATCGAACTCACGTCATTACCGCCGGCGAAGAAATTGCGATCATGCCGCCCGTGCAGGGTGGCTGAGGGATTCCACCCTGATTAATCGCGGAAATTCTTGAATTGGGTCGTTACCCCAAAGTCCTGCCCGCGAACAAACTGAATCACTTCCTGCAGATCATCCCGCTTTTTTCCGGTGACGCGAATCTGCCGTTCCTGCAGCTGGCTCTGGACCTTGAACCCTTTCGCTTTAATCGCGTGAATGATCTCCTTCGCCTTCTCACCTTCGAGTCCCTGCTGAATTTTCAGTTCCTGTCGCGCATGTCCTAATGGCGATATCGCCGGTTCAACCTGTTCCACGTTCCGCAAGTCCACTCCCCGTTTCGATAATTTCCCGATCACGATTTCGCGGAGCCCGCGCAGCTTCGCTCCGTCTTCCGCCGTCAGGGTGATCTTATCTTTGTCCGCGACGATCTCCGCGACGCTGCCTTTGAAGTCGAAACGCGTCGCAAGCTCTTTCCGCGCTTGATTCAGCGCGTTATCAATTTCTTGCTTGTCTACTTCTGAAACGATGTCGAAGGACGGCATGGAATGAAATGAGAGTAAAAGCGCCGTCTCCCGACAGGCCAGGTCTTCGCCGGGCGCACTCTGCGATTATGGATTATCGTCTTCGTTCCGCCAAATGACTTTTTCCTCGCAGAGAATCTCGCGTCTGCTCTCGTCCGCCGTCATCCTGCTGCTGAGCATCGCGTCATCCGCATGCCATCGTATATCGAACGAAGAAAAAGCGCTGCGCCTCGAAACGCGAGAAGCGCTGCGGACGCAAGCCTACGACAAGGCGGCTGCGCTGGCTCAGCGTGCGTTAGAATTCTCGCCGCGCGACGAAGGTAATTGGAACCGGCTCGTGCAGGCGCAATTTGGCCAGCGCGACGCGGAAGCGGTCCATCGCAGTCTCGCTGGTTGGCGGAATGCCATTACAAGGCGTTCTGCGAAACTCGAGGAATACACCGGGGACCTCGCGCTGGAAGAGCATGATCCCGCTCTCGCCCGACAGGCATGGCTAAAGGCTATTTCTATTGATGGAAAAAATGTTCGACTTCATGAAAAAATCGCGCGCCTGGAGCATGGCGAACACAATTGGGCCGAGGAAAACAAAGCGTGGACGGCCTATCTTCATCGACGCGAGAACGCAACCGCGCGTCTAAACCGCGCACTTTGTCGGCGTCACCTACAGCAGTGGGAAGAAGCGTTTGCAGATCTGAGGCGTGCCCAGCAGCTCGCTCCAAACGACGCTGAAGTCGACGGAGCTGCAAAGTTATTCGCGCGACTGGAAAAGTTGCTCCCGCAGATTCGCGAACTGAACGCCCGCCTTGTTTTGTCCCCAGAGGATTTCGGATTGCTCGGTGATCGGGCCTTGATTTTTTTGCGCTGCAAGGACCCTGAGTTGGCACTCGAAGATGGTGAAGCAGCGGCAACTTTAGCGCCGTGGGCAGTGCGACCGAAACTCTTCGCGGCAATCTCGCTCATCGATCTCGGGCGCGCTCCGGAGTGCGACAAACTGAGCGTATTGCCATCCATCTGTCTCGATTTTCTAACTCCCGAACTGATCGAAACAATTGCCCGGCTCGACTCGGAGATTTCGGTGGAGCAGAGCAACGCTGATCTTTACGTCACGCGGGCGTGGCAATTGAACGAAATCAACCAGCCGGGTCTCTCGTTGCAAGACGCCGAGGCGGCGATGCGCCTCGATCCGAAGTCGGCCAGCGGATGCGCGGAAAGCAGCTACGCGTTGATGAAACTCGGTCGTGGTGAAGAGGCTTTCGAACGAATAAAGCAAGCGACCGAAATAGATCCGAATTACGCCACAGGATGGCAATATCGCGGCGAGCTTGAGATGGCGCGCTCTGATTTTGTGGGCGCGATCGAGTCGCTTACACGAGCGCTGGCGGTGAATCAAACGGCGACTGCGCTCGAAAAGCGTGAGGAATGCTATCGCCGCATCGGCTTGTCCGTGAAAGCGGAGCAGGATCATCGCGCGCTCGAACAACTCAATGCACCTGCCATAAAGTGATCCGCTCGCGTCGCTC
>JBDUAZ010000162.1:0-7373 GCA_040004385.1 Chthoniobacterales bacterium
GCAAACACTGGCATGCTGGCGAGTTTCTCGACGTCGCCTGAGAGTTTCAATACGTCAAAGCCGTGAAGCTCGGCCGATCCGGATTCTGATACACGAAACGGCGGCGTCATTCATTAAAATCGGTCGTTTGCGATGCCTTTCATCCCTGTGAAAACCGCCTTGCTTTTGCTCGGCCAGGCTTAATCCTCATCCGCGATGCGTAAGACAAAGATCATTTGTACACTCGGCCCCGCGTCGGAAAAACGCGAGACGATCGAGCAGATGATTCGCGCGGGGGCCGATATCTTTCGCCTCAATATGAGCCACGCGCAGCACGATTGGGTGCGGCACATCGTGCCGATTGTCCGTGATGTCGCGCAGCAACTTGAGCGCGGCACGGCAATCATGCTCGATACGCAAGGCCCCGCGATCCGCACTGGCAATCTGGAGAGCGAGATAGCGCTTAATGTCGGGGATATCGTCGAATTCACCATAGCCGGTGCCGAACCCAAAGAGCGCAATTCGGTTTCAGTGAATTACGACGGACTGGTCGACGACGTTCAGGTCGGGTGCACGATGCTTGTCGACAACGGCGTGCTGCGAATGCATGTGTTGGAAAAGAGCGGTCACCGGATCCGTTGCAAAGTTTTGACGCAGGGGATTCTCGGTTCGCGCCGGCACATTAATCTCCCCGGCGTTCGCGTTAACCTCCCGCCGCTCACCCAGAAAGATCTCGAGGACATTGCTATAGGCGTGGAGGTCGGTGTCGATTTCGTGGCGCTCAGCTTTGCGCGGCAGAAAAGCGACCTGGAGGAATTGCGCGCCGAACTCGCCCGGCTGCGGAGCACGGCGGCTGTCGTTGCGAAAATTGAAACGCAGTCCGCCGTCACAGCGATCGACGAGATGATCGAGACCGCGGATGCGATCCTGATTGCGCGTGGCGATCTCGGGATCGAATGCCCGATGGAAGAGCTGCCGATCATCCAGCGGCGAATTGTGAAGCACTGTCTCCGCGCCGCGAAGCCGGTAATCGTAGCGACACATTTATTGGAATCGATGGTGGAGAATCCGGTTCCGACGCGGGCGGAGATCACCGATGTCGCGAATGCGGTGTTCGAAGAAGCGGACGCGATGCTTTTGACTGGTGAGACGACCACCGGACGTTATCCAGTCGAATGCGTCGAAGTTCTGGACCGAGTCGCGGTTCGCATTGAGCGGAGCGGAGGAGCGGGCTTTGGCGCTGCAACGTCGCTGGATGATCCGCGGCAGAAGACAGTCGCGTCAGCGGTTGTGCTGGCGAACTCTTTGTCGAATTCCAAGCTGATCGTTTTTACACGGCACGGAACAATGGCGCGTTACGTTTCAAATCTGCGGCCTCAGCGTCAAATCTTCGCATTTACCCCGAGCGAGCAGGTCTACCGGCAACTCGCCTTATGCTGGGGCACGCATCCCGTGCTCCTGGAATTCACGGACGATCCCAATCGCACGATCGAGGCTGCTGAAAGATTCCTGTGTGAAGCGCGGCTCACACGTGCCGAGGACAATCTCGTGATTCTGAGCGACGTCCGTGCGCAGGACGAGATGTTCGATTGCGTGCAGGTGCGGCAGGCAAAAAATCCCGCGATTGATTCAGAAGAACGGTCTGCGAACGAATCGATGATGGATTAACGCGGCGATCACATCCCGCATTTCGCCTTGGCCTCTTCGTAACTCGAGCGAGTGCTGATCAAGCGGGCGAGATAACCATCGATCTGGGGCGCGGCCACCACTTGAGCCAGATTTTCCGGCGCGTCGAGTCGCGAGAATATCGCCCGCACGATCCTTGTGCGAGGCACGCTTTTCTCACCGTAACCGTCGGGGATATTGCTCGACCAAAAGCGCACGTAGTCGAGGCCGCCGCGATGCTCCATCCCGAGAAAAATCACGGAATGTCCGTGTTCCGCGCGGCCGACTTCGGGCGACCAAAAGATTTTCATGAAATCACCGGGCTGCGCCTGGGCGAAGTCATCGAAATTAATCCCGAGCTTTAACTCGTGGAAAAGCCGCGCCGTGCCGGGCCCATTTGCATTCCAACGTCCCCAGATTCCCTCGCCGTCGCGCTGGCCGCGGATCATCAGGCTGTCGAGGGCGTCGTAGCCGAGGCTCAATTGTCCGCTCGCGCGCAACGCCTCGATCGTCTTAATGAAGACGAGATAGGTCGCACCGGAGCAATAACTGGGCGATGCGGCAGAGGGCAGGATCGAGAACTTGCCTGACTCAAAATGTGCCGCCGATTGCAGCCGGATCGTCGCCACACGTGAGGCCGAATAACTTCCACCGCGCGGCATTTGTTTTATCTGTGCGAGGATGACGTCGTTGAATTTTGACGGCGCGATCTGGGCGTTCGTCGCCTGCGTCGTGATAAAAATCGAGGCGGCGGCAATAGTCTGGGAGAGTAATTTTTTCAAAAACGAGGTTTCCCGGTACGACGCGGAGCGGCAACCCCGCGTGACTTGGCGCTGCCGGCAGGTTATGTTAGACGAAACAATGCTGCGTTTCACGAAAATGAACGGTGCCGGAAACGATTTCGTGATGCTCGACAATCGAGCGGGCGATTTGCGGCTTCAGGCTGGGCAAATCGCGCACCTATGCGACCGTCATCGCGGCGTCGGGGCGGATGGTGTGCTCGTCCTGGAGCGTGCCATGAACGGCGCGAACTTCCGCATGCGCTACTACAACAGCGACGGTGGAGAAGCGGAGATGTGTGGAAACGGCGCGCGGTGTTTTGCCCGATATACGAGTCGCGTTGCCGGGCCGTTGCAAGATCTCTCGTTTGAAACGCCGGCTGGCGTCATCGGCGCGCGCCTTGAAGGCGAACTGGTTCGACTGCACATGAGCGAACCGCAGGATTTGCGGCTGAATCTCAAAATTCCGGTCATTGATGAGATCATTGCAGCGCATTTCGTGGACAGCGGCGTGCCTCATGTTGTAGTTCCGGTCCCCGATCTCGAGAGTGTTAATGTCGCGGATCTCGGCTCGTCGATTCGACATCACGAATTGTTCTCGCCAAAAGGCGCGAACGTAAATTTTCTGCTTAAACTCGGCGAGCGGAGCATCGCGATCCGCACGTATGAGCGGGGTGTCGAAGCGGAGACACTGGCATGCGGCACCGGCGTGGTCGCGAGCGCGTTAGTGTTTGCCGCGACCGAACGCGTTACGGGCCCCGTCACGGTTCGTGTCCGCGGCGGGAGCGAGTTGGAAGTCGGCTTCGAGCAACGGGACGACACATTTACCAATGTCACTCTCACCGGCCCGGCGGAATTCGTTTTCGAAGGGACAATCGATCTCTGACCATCGCAATTCACGACTGACGCGCTGAAGATGTTTCGCGGCACATTCACTGCGCTGGTCACGCCGTTCCGCGACGATCGCGTCGACAGAGCAGCGCTCGAACTCCTTGTCGAAGCACAGATTGCAGGCGGGGTTTCGGGACTTGTAGCGATCGGAACGACCGGCGAATCGCCGACCCTGACGGCGGCGGAGCGCGAGGAAGTAATCCGCCTGGTCATAGAAATTTCTAATCACCGCTGCAAGGTGCTTGCGGGCACCGGCTCAAATTCGACACGGACTGCAATCGTAGCGACGCAGGCCGCCGAAAAACTGGGCGCGGATGGCGCGCTGGTGGTCGCTCCCTACTACAACAAGCCAAGCCAGGAAGGATTGTTTCGTCATTTCCGAGCGATCGCGGAAGCAACCGCGTTGCCGATCATGCTCTATAACATTCCCGGGCGATGCGCAGTCGACGTCAGCGCTGAGACGGTGCAAAGAATCGCGGAGAAGTCTCCAAATATCGTCTCGATCAAGGAAGCGAGCGGGAGTGTCGAACGAGTGAGCGAACTGCGGGCGCGGCTGCCGGAGCAGTTTACGATTTTGAGCGGGGATGACTCACTCACGCTGCCGTTCATGGCCGTCGGGGCGGTTGGCGTGGTAAGCGTAGCATCGAACGTTTTTCCTGCGGAGATTTGCGCGATGGTTCATGCCGCCGAACGCGGAGACCACCAATCTGCGCGTAAGCTGCACCTCAAGCTGCTGCCATTCGTAAAGGATTTATTTATCGAGCCGAACCCGGTACCGGCGAAAACAGCGCTCTCATGGCGCGGCATGATGTTGAAGGAGTGCCGCTTGCCGTTATGCGAAATGTCGAGCGCTAATGAAGCGCGCCTGCGCAGGAGTTTCGATGCCATCGAGACCGCCGTTTCATGAAATCGCCTCAGCGCATCTTGCTCGTCGGAGCCGCGGGAAGGATGGGGCAGGCGGTTATCGCAGCCGCGGAAAGGCAGCCTGCCATTGTCATCGCTGCAACGTGCAATCGCGGTGAGCGCATCGATGCGCGCATCAATGATTGTGGCGTCGTAGTCGACTTTAGTAACGCGGACGCGACGCAGGAAATTTGCGTCGCGTGCACTCGCGCAATCAAGCCGCTTGTGACGGGAACAACCGGCCACTCCGCTGCCGCGAAAGCGCTGATTGAGGAAGCAGCGCGCGTGATCCCGATTGTCGCTGCGCCGAATTTCAGCATCGGTATCAACACGCTGTCCTGGCTTGCGCGTCACGCGAGCAACTTGTTAGGCGAATCGTTCGATGTCGAGATCGTGGAAGCGCATCATCGGGAAAAAAAAGATGCGCCCAGCGGAACCGCGAAACGGCTCGCTCAGATCCTCGGCGGACGAAAGGCGGGTGAGCTCGTAATACATTCGATCCGCGGCGGCGATATCGTCGGTGATCACACGATCATCTTCGCCGGGGCGGGTGAGAGGATCGAATTGACGCACAGAGCTTCGAGCCGCGAAACGTTTGCTTTAGGCGCGCTCCGTGCAGCGAGCTGGGTCGTCGATCGCCCAGCTGGGCTGTATGCAATGGAAGACGTCCTCGGACTCAGCGGCCAGTGATGAAAGCTGCCGTGGCGATCGGTTCCAACCTGGGCGATCGATTTGCCAATCTAAAAAATGCGCGCGCGAAAATCAGCGCGGCCCCTGGCGTGCTGCCGCCTGTTAGATCCTCCGCGATTTACGAAACGGAACCGATTGGTTGCGAAACCGGCGCGCCGAAGTTTCTCAACGCGGTCGTTGCCTTTGAATATGAAGGGTACGCGTCCGCGCTCCTAAGAACTCTTGTCGCAATCGAAGAAGCTGGAGGGAGACCGCACACACACGCGAAAAATGTCTCGCGCACGCTCGATCTCGATCTGCTGTTTTTTGGAGATGTCGAAGTAAACACGGCGGAGCTGCATGTACCTCATCCGCGCATCGCAAAGCGCCCGTTTGTCTTGGCGCCCCTCGCCGATGTCTGTCCCGATCTCATTTTACCCCGCCACACCAGTTCCGTCCGCGAACTATTGAAGCGACTCGACGAAGGCGATGCGCTGGTGCGCTTTTCGACGCAGTGGTAAGCTCGCCGCGGATGCAGTCGCTACGTGAGAAAAAACTTCGCGGCGAACGCATCACCGCGTTGACGGCTTACGACTACCCGACGGCCCGCTTGCTTGATGAAACCGGCATAGACGTCATTCTCGTCGGCGATTCGTTGGGCATGGTCGTGCTGGGCCATGAGGATACGACGCAGGTCACTGTGGCCGATATCATTCACCACACCCGCGCGGTCGCCCGCGCCGTCAAGCACGCCTTGCTCGTCGCGGATCTCCCAATTCATTCATATGACGTACCGCAGCAAGCGGTTGAAACGGCGCGCGCCCTCATCTCGGCGGGGGCGACGGCGGTGAAGCTCGAGGGCGGCGCGAGCCATGCCGCGCAGATCGAGGCGATTGTGCGCGATGGCATTCCGGTAATGGCGCACATTGGAATGCTTCCGCAGCGCGTGCGCGAGGAAGGCGGTTACAAACTTAAAGGCAAAACGAGTGCCGAAACCGAGGCGCTCGTGCGCGACGCAAAAACAGTCGAGGCGGCGGGAGCGTTTGCGGTTGTGCTCGAAATTGTCAGCGCAGAAGCGGCGCGCAAAATTACCGAGGCGGTGACAATTCCGACGATCGGCATCGGCTCGGGCGAACATTGTGACGGCCAGATTCTCGTGACGCATGATTTAATTGGATTATTCCCGTGGTTTACGCCGAGGTTCGTTTCGCCGGAAGCGCGTGTAGCCGACGAGATTCGTAAGGCGGCGCGGGCCTTTATCGACCGGACGCGATCGAGAGCGCGACCAGCAGGACGCCATTAGCTGCCGCGCGATTTGACAATGTCCGCGCTACGCCTGTTCGTTGAAGCGGAACATGAGAGCATCGGGCTTCGAAGATTTTGACGACGCGCTCCTTTCTGGAAGCAAACAGCGCAATTGGTTGCTCGTTGGGCTCGTTCTCTCGTTGCTGCTGCACGTGGCGCTGTGCGCGTATTTTTACCGGACGACTTTCCAGCCACTGAGCGCGGCCATACGGGAGCCGGCGCAATCGGCGACGTTCAAAGTGAAGAACGTCGATCTGCAGCCGCTCGATAAGTCGGGCCTTGACCAAACTGCGCCGGCCGCGAAGCCGGATCCGGACAAGACGGATGCGCAATTGCCGGACGAGAAGAAATCTTTCGACACATTACTGCAAGAAGTGCACGCGAGCACGGCGATGCCGGACGACACGCGCGACGTGCTGCCCGATAACCCGAAGGTTGAGCAGACCAACGCGAACTCATTGATCTCAGAGATTGAATGGTCTACGGCGCAGACCCTCTCAAGCAGTCCAAACGCGAAGCGCGAACAATCATTGCTGACCGATTCCGCAACTTCGGGCCGGCCGCAGCCCGCGCTTACCGGGACCGAACTGGCGACCAGCACAACGATCAAGCGTCCGAATACATTCACGAAATTACCGGGGGACAGCGCAGGTCCAAATCGCAGTCGAGCGCCCGGCTTTAGTGATCTGGATTCATTGCTCGCGCAAAAAGGTCCCCTTGGGTCCGGCACGAAACTGCGGATGCCGGACGACCAGCTCTTCGGCTATGACAGCGCCGATTTAGCGCCGAGTGCGATGGAGCAATTACAAAAGCTTGGCACACTGATTAAGCGCAATCCGAGAGCGACGTTCACGGTCGAAGGTTACACCGACTCGTTAGGTGCACCGGATTACAATCTCGAGCTCAGTCAACGCCGCGCGGACAACGTGAAGGGATATCTCGTGCAGATGATGGGAATTAATCCCGCGCAGATTGAGACGCACGGCTACGGCGCGGCGAGATTCCTGGTACAACCGCGATCCGTGGTTAGCAACACGCCGGACGAGCAGGTCGAAATCGAGCGGCAACGCCCGAACCGCCGGGTTGTGATTGTCGTTCACACGGACGCGCGGTAGACGCTCACGGTTCGGCGTCAACGCAGAATCACCAGTTTTTGATCCACTGCGTTCGGTCACCGGCCGT